>JAJDDR010000516.1 GCA_029260255.1 Phycisphaerae bacterium | reverse complement strand
GCGCGAGGTCATCGAGCGCATGCGCGCCGAAGCCGAAGCGCGGGGCGATGGCGAGGAAGAACGCGACCATATCCCCGAGCCCCTCGCCGAACGCGTCGTTCCCAAGTGGGTCGATGACCTCGAAGAGGGCGTCCTCCGACGCATCGTTCAGTGCGGGATCACCGTCCAAACTCCCGATGGCAACCCCGCTTCGACGGTGCTCCAGGCCGACGTCACCATCGTCATCCAAAGTGATGAGGTCCGCAGCGAGATCGCGGGCCACCGTATCAAGGACGCGCTCGAACGCGTCGGTGAGCATCGGCGCGACGTTGCCCTGCAGAGATTGCACCTCGACCCGCGGATCGCCGAACCCATCATCGTGGAATACAGGCGGCTGACTACGCCCGGCTCCGTCCTCGGGCTCATCCTCCCGTTCATTCTCATATTGATGACAGTGACCGGCGCCATCTACCCCGCGATCGACCTGACGGCGGGCGAGCGTGAACGCGGCACGCTCGAATCCCTCATGGTCTGCCCCGTACCCGTCATCGACCTCATCGTCGGCAAGTTCATGGCCGTAACAACCATCGCCATCATCGCCGCCGCGCTGAACATCGCCAGCGTGACCGCGACGGTGGTATTCGGCGGCTTGCAGTCAGCCCTCATGCAGGACGCCACCGGCGGAGACCAGCCATTCCCGTACTGGGCACTGCCCGTCGTGCTGTTCACGCTGATTCCATTCGCCGTGCTCATGTCGGCCATCATGATCGCCGTCTGCGCCTTCGCGCGCACTTTCAAGGAAGCGCAAAACTACATCATGCCCGTCATCATGCTGGTGCTCGTACCCGGCGGAATCGCCGCCCTGCCAGGGACCAAGCTCGAGGGCGTGATGGTCGTGATGCCGGTCGCCAACATGGTGCTTCTCACGCGCGAGCTCCTCTCCGGAGTGAGCGTCGCGGGCTCCACCTTCGCGACCGTCCTCGTTTCCACAACGTTCTACGCGGCCGTCGCCGTCGCCGCGGCCGCCCAGGTGTTCGGCAAGGAATCCGTCCTCTTCGCCGACTCGCTCTCCCTCCGGGCGCTCTTCTCGCGCCGTTTGATCAGACCGAAGCGTTTCCCATCGCTCTCAGGAGCGGGACTCTACGCCGCGTTGCTCTTTCCGATCTGGTTTTACGTTCAGAATTCACTTCAAACCGCTGACGACGACGGCATCGGCCGCGTCCTCCGCCGGACCGCGATCCTGATGCCCATCTTCTTCGCCGCACTGCCCATCGCCATGGCGAAGTATTACAAGGTCAACGCCGCCACGACGTTTAACCTGCGCCGACCCAGCCTCCGGCACATCGCTGCCGGGCTCCTCATCGGCCTCACCGCGTGGGTCCCCGCCCACGAGTTGTTCGTCCTTCAGAATGCAATCCTGCCCTCACCGTCCGGCTTGTCCGAGTCGAACAAGGCGCTCCTCGCCGCACTCGACACCATGTCCCCGATTCTCGCGATATGCGTTATCGCGGTGATACCGGCCGTCTGTGAGGAGTTGTTCTTTCGGGGTTTCCTGCTGAGCGGATTGCGAGCCTCGCTCGGCAAGTGGACCGCAATCATCGGAGGCGCCGCGACCTTCGGCGTTTTTCACTATTTCGTTTTCAGGTTCCCGGTGACCGCGTCGCTCGGCGTGCTGTTGGGGTGGGTCTGCTGGCAGTCGCGCTCGATTTGGCCCGCGATCCTCGTTCACGCCTTGCACAACGGAACCGCCGTCGTCATCGCCCTACGCCCGTCGATCTCCGAGTGGATGGGTCTCCCCCAGGACGACCCGCTTGGTCATCTGCCGGCGATCGTTATGCTCCCCGCGCTCGCCTCGCTCACCATCGGCGTGTTGCTGCTCAGGTCGGACGCGACGGGAGACACGGCGGCGGGTGACTAGCCCGCGCGGCGCGCGTCCTCTTGAAAAACGTCGGCATTGCCCTCGAGCGCCAGAAGCCTGCGCTTCATCGACACGCCATCCGGCGCGGAGAACCCGCCGATCGTACCATCCGATCGTACCACCCGGTGGCACGGAACGATCAGCGGCAACGGATTGCCCGCCATCACGCTGCCGACTGCCCGCGCCGCCTTCGATGCACCTGCCGCCCGCGCGAGATCACCGTACGTTGCCGTCTCTCCGTACGGGATGCGCCGCGCCGCCAGCAGCACCGCCTCCTGAAAAGGCGTGAACCCACTCAGATCAAGATCGGCGTCGAACGCCACCGGCTGACCCGCGAAAAACGCCTTGACGGCGCGCCCGAGACCGCTCGCGAGGTTCCGCCCCGGCTTGGCATCGGGATGGCGGCGCCGCACCAACTCACGGGCGGATCGTCTCCCGCGCTCGGGGAGGTACGTTCCGACAATACCGCGCTCAGTCGCCAGTACGACAAACGGACCCCAGGACGTCTGTATGATTTCGTAGCGCATCATCGCGCGCCATTATCGCGATGAAGACCCGGACGGGCAAGTTGAACCGCCGCCAAGCCGAGTTATTCACCACAGAGCACACGGAGAGCACAGAGAATAGGAAAGGGAAGGCGGATTCACACGTACGGCTTTCCCATACGAACCTCGGTGTTCTCTGTGCCCTCTGTGGTTCAAACAATCGCCGCTATGCCCCGTGTGATGCTCGAAACTGCGCCGCCAGCGACGCCAGATGTGCCATGCGGCAGCGCCCCTCGGCGCTCGCCGACAGATCAGAGAACTCGAAACCCAACGACTGCGTTCCGTCACGAACACACTGGACATGACGCAATCGCGCATCCAACCGAAGCGGACCTGAGCCGCATTGCGCGCCCAACACGCACCGCGCCACCGCGCCGAGTTCAAGCCCCGAAGCCGAATCCGCGCGCACGCGGCAGCCGCCAACCGACATGTCCTGCAGAACGCCCGAGCACCGCCCCACCGCCGACCCTGTCCGAGAGTCGTCCTCCGCGCCGTCGAAAAGTCCGAAGTACACCTGTATTCGCTCGTCAACCGGCGGCACAACCCGCTCGTAAACGCGCCGCTGCATCCGCGAGACCGCGCTTGGCCAGCGCGCCGTGATGACGCCCTCGCCGTCACGCCACCCGCCACGCTCCACACCAACAACGATGCACGCAAAGAAGTACCTTCGCCGGTCAAGCCGAAAAGAAACTCCGGTGGATTCACCGGGTTGCAGCACGAGCGGCTCGCCGGAGCGTTCGTCGCGCGGCAGCGCGAGACACAACCGATCGCGGGTTGCATCGCTGTGGACGAAGCTGGTGTAGCAGCGCTCGGCGCGACCACCCAACCCGACCGTCAATATCGCCGAGCTACGCTCCGCGATGGCGGCCTGCAAAGCCTCCCCGTGCGACGCACCGCCGTGACCATCTCGAAACTCGGTTGCCTCCGGAGTCGGTCTCACCGTGAATCACTCGCGATCTTCGTCACGCCGGACAGTCGATCTCGAAGTTCCTGCGGCATCGATTCAGCAATGAAACGCAGCCGTCCGACCACGCGGCGCGGGTCGCTTGCCACGGTCTTGGCCCGCAACTCCGCCTCGACCCGCCACCACTCGTCATCGCCAAAACCAAAACCCAACACCACGCGCTCCCCCACTGAGAAACAACCCGCCACCGCGTCATCCAGCAGGCACGCCATTCCCGCCGGGCTGACGTTCAGCAGATCACCCGCACCACGCAACAAGCCGTCCGGCCGTGCCAATTCCACGACCCCGGACTCGCGCACGTCCGCCCTCCAAAAGCGGCGGCGTTGCCTCGCTCCCAACGCCGTCGGGCGACGGAGAACGATCAGCGTCCCCTCGACCGAGACGACCGTTGTCGAGAAGCTGAATCGTTCACCGCCGAGCTCGAACGACACGCTACACCCCGCCCCGGCCGCGTCGCCCAGCGCACCTTGGTCCCGTTCGTCCACGCGGCACGTCGCCGTGTCAGCCGCCACGGCGCACAATCGCCCGCCGAACGACACACCGTTGTCGTCAAGCGTCGCGCGCACCGCCGCCTCGCCGCATGCCGCTCGTTCAAGCAGCCGCGACAGATCGCCACCGCGCACCGTGACCGCCTGGGTTGTTCGCATGGTGTTTGCAGTCGGCATCCAAGTATCGCCCAAACGTTTCTGGTACGGTTCTCTCCGCACGGCGACCGAGCGCCGTCCCTGCACAAGGTCGGACCGGCCCGTCACGGACTTTACCTCAGCAAGCCCCCATCGGACGGTCCCCGGCGCTCGGGTTATCAACCCCGCGAAACCGGGTTCCAGACTTCCATTTTTAGCGTTCGAGTTACTTGCTCTGCATCCCCGGTGGGTGTCGCAACGATCGTGACTCTTGAATCGGCGAATCGGTCTGTGCGAACTGTACCTGCTCCTCCCCGATGCTCGGTCGGTACGCGCCCGTGAGCGTCACGATAACCCCGGGAAGCGCCCACAGGAGCGTGACCAGTCGCACGATCATCGCCAGGCAAAGCAGTGCCGAGAGCGAGCCGTGCGTCCCCATCAGGGCGTGCTTGAAGAACGCCTCCATCGTCCCCAACCCCATGAACGATATCGGAATGGCCGCGACCACCAGGCCCGCCGGGAAGTATGCGTAGTAGTCGCAGATCGCGGCCGCGTCCCCACGCATGCCCAACGCCAACGCCGCAAAAATGAATGCCGTCATTGCGATCCCCTGCAACAAGACGGTCAGACCCAACGCGAGCATCACCAGCCCCTTGTGCTGCCCGAGGCGCCGCGTCGCGGATTCCGCACGCTGAAAATGCGCCGCAAAAGGAAGCCTCGCAAGTACATGCTGAGGCCGGATCAGCGAGCGCACCCGATCCGAAAAAAGAACTGCGCCCGCCAGCAACCCACCCGCGGCGATCACCGCCACGCCGAACGCGAGCACGCCCAGCTTGCTGTCACCCATTCGCATTACCAGGGCACACGCAACCAGAAACACCAGTCCGAAGAGCCCGACGACGCGATCGAGAAACACGGTGACCACGGCCTCCGTCTTGCGCTCGGTGTGCAGCGATGCGTAGTACATCTTGAACACGTCTCCGCCGGTACTACCCAGGGCGGTCACGAAGTTGAGGAAGTTACCGGCGTAGCACAGCTTGCAGCTCTCCCAGAACGAGATGGGAATCTCCTGGGCACGGAGCATGAGTTGAAACCGCCAGGACTGTATCAGCGAAACCGGCGCAAACACCAGGCAGCAGATCACCAGCAGAGACTTGTCCGCGCCCTGCCACGTCGTCTTCAAACCGCGAGTCAGCCGCGCATCCCGCTCGCAACCGCCCTCGCCGCAGGGGATAGCGATTCGCGACCCGTCCTCCGCGAGCGCCGCGATCTCGTCCGATGCCACGTCGACAACCCGCAGCCGGCGGCCGTCGTCCAGCGTCACATAATCGTGGTAAACAACGTTGCTCAGCACCCACGCCAGAGCGCCAGCGCAAACCGCCAGACGCAAGGCGGCAAAGATCCACTTTCTCACCTTCTTCCGCATGCTCAGATCGATCTTCCAGCCCGCGATTCCTCACTCAACGCACCCAACGCCGCCATCCATCCTCGAGCGTCGCAACGGACAGTTTGTAGTTCCGCTCCAGCGCCTCGCCCGTCGGCGCACCCGCCTTGAGGTCGTCGATCAAGCGTACGAACCCCGCCGCGTCCCGTTCGATCAGAAACGCCACCAGGCTATGTGCCACGGGGTAATAGCGCGCCTCCAGCATGCTATCGTCCGAAAACACGCGATCGATGGGGTGTTTTCTGCCGACAATCGCACGCGCCACCGCCCCGGCAGCCTCCGCGTACGGGCACCGATCCCCCAGAACCGACTGAGAAACGTGATTCGCCAACCCCTCACTGATCCACGGCGGCAGCCGACCTCCAGGCCGGTAGCGGTGCATGAACGCGTGCGTCCCCTCGTGAATGAGCGTCCCGGCGAACGCGTCCCGTGCGGCCGGCGATCCGCCCGGCCGGCAAACCACCACGTGCACGTGTCCGTTCCCGTCGTAACTCGTGTATCCCACGGCCCCCGTCACGTCGAAGTCGTCCAGCAACTGCGCGATGGCGACGAACCGCCGCCGCGACCGCATGCAGAACACGGGACATTTGCCCGCGAACACCTGCGAATCCTCCGACACACCGAAACGCGCCGCCAGCGACGCGAACATCTGTTCGCACCAGGTGCGCAACAGCGGATGCTCCGCCTTCGCCCAGTCGGTCCAGATCAGAAAATGCGGTGTTTCCAGAAGTGTCAGACGCTGTCCCAGCCGCTCGCCGATCTGCTCCCCGACTGCCTTGTACCCCTCGATGATCCCCCGCCGTCGCGACTCGGCAGCGACGTCCACTTCCGCTTGCGTTCCACTCGGGAACGCCACGTCCGCGTCGCCCGCATCGACGGTCGCTCCCGGCAGCACCCCTCGCGCCGCCCGAAACTCGGCCAGCGCACGATCCGACCGAGCGCGATACGCCGGGTCGCGCTTCGCCGCCGTCTGGAAGTCGCGGCGCGCCACGTCCACGCGCCCGTGTCGCAGCGCAAACTCACCCAGAGCAAACGAATCCGCCGCGGTTGCGCCGCCGCGTCCTCCGCGTCGCCAGCGGATCACACCGAGCTTCGCCCGGTACGCGCTGTCCGGTAGAACCTGGTCGTATGCGAACGCGCACGGAAAACCATCCACATCGACTAACACCACACGGTCGGTCTCGCCGAGAAGCAACCCGGAAACCCCGGTGCCCGTGATCAGGTCGAGTCGCACCACCGGAGGATCGGCGACCACCACCGCGGGCGACACGGTTAGCGCGCACAACACCACACACGCCCGAGCACCCGGCATACCCGGCGCCGCGCCCATCATCACGAACCCGACTCGTCTGCGACCACCCGCAGTGCCGCGCACTGACCCGACAAGCGGTTCAGAAGACCCTGGTCCATCACGACGTCCATTTCGACGTGATCGTTCCCGTATCGCCTTGCCAGCACCTTCGCCGAACGATCGACCTCCGCGATGAGCCGCCCGTCGCCCGCGGGAATCGCCAGCGTGACGCTCAAGGTGCCGACCTGCGCCGCTCGGCGAACTTCCGCGACGACCGCGTCGAGTCCCTCGCCGGTCTGCGCGCTGATCGCCAGCGTGTTGTTCAATCGAGATTCGAGCACCTGCAGATCCGCCTGGTCCGCGCACGCGTCGACCTTGTTCAGAAGGGTGATCGTCGGAAGCGCGAGGCACCCCAATTCCTCGAGCACGTCGTGGACCGCGTTCACCTGGCGCAGCGCGACTGGATTGGAAGCGTCCACCACGTGCAGCAGCAGGTCGGCATGCAGCGCCTCCTCCAACGTAGCGCGAAACGAAGCCACCAACCGGTGCGGCAGATCCCGGACGAAGCCGACGGTGTCGCTCAGCAGCACCGTCCGGCAATCCTCGATCTCCCAGCGAACCGTCTTCGTATCCAGCGTCGCGAACAGCTTGTCGGCCGCGTACCGCCCGGCGTTCGTCAACGTGTTCATCAGCGTCGACTTGCCGGAATTCGTGTAACCGACCAGAGACACCGTAAAGCAGTTCGACCGCGACCGCACCGCGCGCGTCTTCCGCTGGTCGATCTGCTCCAACTCCCGCTTCAACACCGAGACACGCTTCCGCACGATCCGCCGATCGATCTCGATCTGGCGCTCCCCCGGACCGCGCGTCCCGATTCCGCCCACCTTGCCGGCACCGGTGGCGCCGCCCGCCCCGGCGATCCGCTCCAGGTGCGTCCACATGCCCCGAAGTCGCGGCGCCGTGTACTCCAACTGCGCGAGTTCGACTTGCAGTTTCGATTCGTGTGTTTGAGCCCGCGACGCGAAGATATCCAGTATCAACTCGCTACGGTCCAAGAGCTTGCGATTCAGGACCTTCTCCAACTCTCGAATCTGCGCCGGTGACAGGTCGTTGTCGAAGATGACCAGGTTGGCCTCCGACGCGTCCGCCCGTTCCGCCAGTTCGATCGCCTTGCCCCGGCCGATGTACGTCTTCGGTACGATCTTGTGCAAACGCTGCGTGAGCCCGTCGACAACGATCGCCCCCGCGGCCCGCACCAGCGACCCCAACTCCGCCAGTGGATCTTCGTTTGGGTCGAGGCGCTCGCTGAGCACTTTGACGAGAATGGCCCGCTCGCGTTGGACGGAAAGCTCTGTACGTTCAAGTTCTAGCAATAGGGGCGGCCTCCGGTGGTATCAAAGATGTTTTCGGACCTTCGCGTAACCAGCAACCGCATTCTACCCGCCCGCAAATCGCCCGGTCAACGCAGGCCCGGACATCCAAGCGGGATAACACCAAATCGGCGTCCCTTATCGGCCGATCTACACCGGTGGACTATGCACATCGATACCAGCAGTTGCCCGTGCGAGCCGCGTTGGCCGCGGCCATCACGATTATCATCTGCGGGTGCGATGGTCAATCCTCGCTGTCCGTTGTCGCCTCGGTCGAACTCGAAGATAGTGCCTCGCGAATCCGCGGACCGGACTCCGACGGCGATCGCCTCCCCGACGAACTCGAGCGATCTCTCGGCACGGACCCATCCCTGCCCGACACGGACGGCGATGGCCTACACGACGGTGACGAATTCGACCAAGGCTACGACCCCCTGCGTACGGACTCCGACGGCGACGGCATCGATGACGGCGAGGAACTCACGCGCGGCAGCGACCCGACCCGTATTGACTCCGACGACGATTCGCTCACCGACGCGGAGGAGATCGCCCTCGGCACCCACCGCCCCCCCCAACCCCCCCA
>JAJDDR010000515.1 GCA_029260255.1 Phycisphaerae bacterium | reverse complement strand
CACCGCATCCTGAGCGCCGCGGACCGGGACTCGACGATCTACCACTTCAATATCCCGGATACGTGCGCCCAGTGCCACGCGAGTGTCAGTCAGGACTTTTGGGAGGGCATTCATGGACAGCGTGTCAAAGCCGGTCGCATCGACGCGCCGGTATGCACACACTGCCACGGAGAGCATGGCATCATCTCCCCATCGGACGCGCGGTCGCCGGTCAGCGCGGCACGTGTGGCCGAGGCGACGTGCGCGCCCTGCCACGAATCTCAGGTTCTCAACGAGAAGTACGGCGTTCTCGCCGGGCGCCTGCGATCCTACATTGACAGCTATCACGGGCTGAAGAGCAAGGCGGGCGACGTGCACGTCGCCAACTGCGCGTCGTGCCACGGTGCGCACCGGATTCTGCCGCACACCGATCCGACTTCATCCATTCATGTCAACAATCTGAAGAGCACTTGCGGCGAGTGCCACCCCGGCATCTCCGCCGAACTCGCGAGTACGGCGATTCACGACACCGCGGCGGGCATCAAGACGGGCTGGCCGCACTTCTTCACGATCCTGTATCTGTGGGTCATCGGTGTCACCATAGGCTTGATGTTGCTGCACAACTTCGCGGACTGGTTACGTCTGGTCAGGAACATCCAGGGGAAGCCGTCGGTCATGCGCCTCACGGCGAACGAGGTGATGCAACACTGGTTCCTGATGTTCTCGTTCATCGGGCTGGTTATTTCGGGGTTCTCGCTCCGGTTCTCTGAGTCGTGGTGGGTGCGTCTGTTGTTCGGCTGGGGCGGCGGCGAGGGTTTTGTCATCCGGGGCAAGATTCACCGTGTGGCGGCTGCGGCGTTTGCGATCTGCATCGCCTGGCATTTCGTCTACCTCTTGAGCGGTCGCGGTCGGCGGATGTTCAAGGAGATGCTTCCCGGCAAGTGCGACCTGATCGATCTCAAGGACAATGTGCTGTACTTCGTCGGCTCCCGCGAGGAGCGACCGCGATTCCGTCGCTTCAGTTACATCGAAAAGGCCGAGTACTGGGCGCTGGCCTGGGGTTCCGCGATCATGGTCGTGACCGGCGTGGCTTTGTGGTTCGACAACTACTTTGTGGAGCGGTGGGATCTTCCCAAGGGGCTGCTGGATGTGTTCCTGGTGATTCACTACTACGAAGCTTGGCTTGCGACGCTGGCCATCATCGTCTGGCACTTGTACGGCGTGATGTTCAGTCCGTCGGTGTATCCGATGAACACGGCTTGGCTCTCGGGCAGAATGTCGAAGGATCTCTACACGCACGAGCATCCCGCCGGTCCGAAACTCCAAGCGCGCGTCTATCGAGCTCAATACGAAGACGAGGAGGAGCCGCCCGTGCCACGTGTCTCCGCTCTGACACCGCCACGGAAGTAACCTCCAACGTTAGAGCACGGACGTGTTGACCGCTGGTGGCACGTTCCGTCGTCGAGCATCCGCCGGACGGTTACATCTTCCCTGCAATGGTGCCACGGACGCATGAAGCCTCAACCCGAAAGTTCACCTAGGCAACTTTTCGTTGCATCGCCGCCTTAGTTCAAGTATTCTATCGGAACCTGTGAGGGGTGTGAGGAGGCGCCGGCCTCGCGAGCGGCGTGCGAGCGCAGGTGGGGCAAGGCGTGCCGCACCTTCCTCACGTGTCGGCGTTATCCCGCCGCACTCCATCCGGGACGACAGCAGTGAAACCCCAGTAGCAGTCCGTGGCGAAACACAGCAAGGGCGATGAAAGCCCGCTCTTTCGCCTCGATTTCACCGGTTACAAACCGGTGCCACGCTTTTGCCACGAACTATTCCAGCCGCGCGTGGTTGAGCGACTGGATGTGACACCGGACCTTATTGTCCTCACGCGGGAGCTATCAGTATGCTGAAGGAACTGAACCGGCGCAGTATCGTTGCGATCGGGGCGATCTTGATCCCCCTCCTGGCCAGCGGATCGGAGATTGAAAGTCGCTCGGACGAATCCCACTTTGTGCGGATGCCGGGACCGGCCCCGAGCGCCGAAACGACTTCGGCATCGCGATTGAGACTTGAATACGACACGTTCACCTGGTTTGAATTGAACGACGCCGAGTTCGCACGGTTGCGGGACAGTGGCCGCTCGTTTCAGGAATTCGCAGAGCCGTATACTCTGCGGCTAGGCGAGCAGAGTTTCGACCCGATCGATGGCCTGCCCGCGATACCGACCGGCTGGCAGTCCGGCCTGTCGGACGGTTCGGACTTGCACCTTGTGCAATTCGTCGGCCCGACCCGCGCGGGATGGCTTGACGCGCTGGGGGCGGGTGGGCTGGATGTGGTGCAGTACATCCCGCCGTTTACGTACGTCGTGTGGGGAAAGACCACGGACCGCGTGGGCGCTGCGGACATCGACGCGGTTCGGTGGACCGGTCCGTTCGCGCCGGCGTTTCGCGTGCTGCCCCGTTGGCGGAATCTGCCGGCCGCCGCACAGCGCACCAAAGTGCTCTTGTACCGTGGCGCTGATACCGACGCGGCCGTTCGAGCGATTGAAGGTCTGGGTGGAACGATCACCGGCCGCACTGTTTTGAACCACGTTTTTGAGTCGGTCGGCGTGACGATTTCGGGCACGGCTATTCGCGAGGCTGCGCACGTTCCGGGAGTCTATAGCATTCAGCCGGTCCACACGGACGGCGGTTTGCGTGGCGAGATGAGCGATCAGGTCAGCGTCAACAACGTCGACGGCAGCAACACGGCGTTTCCCGGGTACATGGCCTGGCTCGACGGCGTGCAGCTTAGCGGCGTGGGCGTGATCATCGCCAACGTCGACGGCGGCATCGCGGACACGCACGCGGATCTGGTCAATCGGATGGTCGGCTGCACCGGTCAGACCTGCGGCGGCAGTGATTCGAGCAGTCACGGAACGCACACCGCGGGCATCATGGCCGCGGACGGGTCGTCCGGCGTAACGGACGCCTTCGGCTTTCTGCGCGGGCTGGGTCAGGCGCCGGGGGCATCGCTGGTCGAGCAGGTCTACAGTCCGTGGTTCACACAAGCGGGCGGCATGCTGCTGCTCATGACCGATTCGTTCAACAATGGCGCGTCGCTGTCCGGCAACAGTTGGGGACCTTCGGGCTCTCCGCAGGGCTATGACGACGATACGATGCAGGTGGATATAGGCGTTCGCGACGCCGATCCCAATGTCGCCGGCAATCAACCGTTGACGTTTGTTCTGTCGTTCATGAATGGCAGCGGGGGAACCAGTTCACAGGGCACGCCCGACGAGGCCAAGAACCTCTTCAACATCGGCTCCACGAAGATGCAAACGTCGAGCGGGGCGCAGATTCTTCAGATCGACGACGTTTCTTCCAACTCCGCGCACGGTCCGGCGCTGGACGGGCGGACCATCCCGCACATGGTGGCACCGGGCTGTTCGGTTGATTCCTCGGTTCCGGGGGGTTACGGCACGATGTGCGGCACGAGCATGGCGTCGCCGCATGTCAGCGGCGCGGTGGCGTTGTTCATCGAGTACTACCGCGGATTGCCAGGATACGACGCCGACCCGAGTCCGGCGCTCATCAAGGCGGCGTTCCTCCCGGTGTCCCACGATCTGGCGGGTCACTCCGACGCCGACGGTGGAACGCTGGGGCATCCGTTCGACAGCAAGCAGGGTTGGGGGCGGATGGACCTCGAGGCGGTGGTCGACCCGCAACTCACCGCGCGCTACTTCGACAACCCCGCGGTGTTCGACAACACCGGCGAGGAATGGGTGACGAACCTCTCGCCGCTCGATCCGAGTCAGGCGATGCGCATCAAGCTGGTGTGGACCGACGCACCGGGCCATGGTCTCGGCGGTTCGACACCGGCGTGGAACAACGACCTCGATTTGGTCGTCGAGGCCGGCGGCAATACCTATCGCGGCAACGGGTTCGGTCCTGACGGGTGGTCGCAGGCGGGCGCGGCGGCGGACGGCATAAACAACACGGAGGGCGTGTTCCTCGGGCCGGCGTCACCCGGCGTGGCGGCGGTGCGCGTGATCGCGGCCAACATCAATTCGGACGGAGTGCCCAACGAAGGGGACACCACCGACCAGGATTTCGCACTCGTTTGTTACAACTGCGCTGAAGAGCCCGGCTTTATCCTGACGGCAGCCCCCGCCGCCATGGACATCTGCGTTCCCGACGACGCTGTCTACAGTGTCGGCGTGGGTCAGATCATGGACTTCACCGAGCCGGTCACGCTCAGCGCAACGGGAGCGCCGGCCGGCACCTCGGTGACCTTCAGCGTGAACCCCGTCACGCCGCCCGGCAGCACCACCATGACGATCGGCAACACGGGCTCCGCGGCGCCGGGATCGTATTCGGTCGACCTCCTCGGCACGTCGGCGACGCTCACGCGAAACGCGTTTGTCGGGCTAACCGTATACACTACAGCCCCCGGAGCACCGTCGCTGATCGCTCCGTCAAATGGTGCCACCAACGTGGCACTGGTTCCGACGTTCGAATGGTCGGGTGGAGCGCAGTCTTCGGATCACGCGTTCGAAGTCGCAAGCGACGCGGGGTTTGCGAACTTGATCGCCGGCGCTGCGGGACTTTCCGGAACGACGTACACACTCGCGACACCTTTGCTGCCGTTGAGCACGTACTACTGGCGGACGCGATCGAGCAACACGTGCGGCGACGGCGCCTATTCGGCGGTGTTCAGCTTCACGACGCGTGACATTCCCGCCGTGCTGCTCGTCGACGATGATGACAACACGCCGAACGTTCTCACCTTCTACGATGATGCGTTCAACGCCCTCGGGCTGGAGTACGACCTGTGGGATACGAACAACACCGACAACGAACCCGATGCGGCGACGCTGCTTCAGTATGAGACGGTGGTCTGGTTCACCGGCGAAGAGTGGGGTGGCGCGGCCGGACCGGGTTCGGCCGGCGAGGGGGCGTTGGGCCAATACCTCGACGGCGGCGGGTGCCTGTTCATCAGCAGTCAGGACTACCACTACGATCGTGGAACCACCAGCTTCATGACCAACTACCTCGGGGTCGCCTCGATTGACAACGACGTCAATCAGACGCAGGTGACCGGCGCGGGTTCGGTCTTCGGGGGGATGGGTCCGTACGCCCTGAGCTACCCGTTCAGCAACTATGGCGATCGAATGGTGCCCGACGCGACAAGCGAGGTCGCGTTTGCGGGCAACGACGGAAACGCCGCGATCAACAAGGGAAACGGCGTCTACCGGACGACGTACTGGGGCTTTCCGTTCGAGGCAGCAGGCACGGCCGCAGACCGTGCGAATCTGCTGAACGCGGTGCTCGACTGGTGCGCCTCGGTGGACTTCATCGACTGCAACGGCAACGGAGTTCCCGACACCGAGGAGTCGCTCGGCGATTTTGATCTCGATTGCGACGTCGATCTCGACGACTTCGCGACGTTCGAGGGTTGCTTCACCGGACCGGGCGGACCCGCTGGATTGGCGTGCGGTTTCACCGATCTTGACCGCGATAACGACGTGGATATGGAAGACCTCTGTCTCTTCCAGCTCGCGTTTTCGACGCCGTAGAGTGCGGGAGGACTACACGCCGTGGGCTGCGTGACGCACGGCGGCGAGCGCTGCGGCGTCGCGATCGTGCGGCATGTTCGCTTCGGCGACGCGCAGCAGCGATTCCGGTTCGACCCAACCGGCGCGGATCATTACGCGGATCATCGTCGCAAGCACGGCCCATTGGCGACCCGTCGGACCGTCGCACGCCGTGATATCGAACCGCTCCACATCCAAGCGCGCGGCTGGAAGGTCAACCGAACGCTCGACGAGGATGCGGCGTTTCGGAGTGGGCGGGCCGATGTCTCCGAGACGGTCGATGCCCGCTTGACTCAGGACGATGATGAGGCTCGGATCATCGACGCCGCCGTAGCGGATCGGCCGATGGTCGATGATCAACTCGGACACCGAAAACCCGCGGCCGCCGGCATCGTCAAGCTGCATCGCGAATAGGCCGCCGGCCGTCATGATGTTGCCGACGGCGCGCACGGATCGCCGAATGCCCTGTCCGGTGGAACCGGCGATGCGAATCTCGGTGCGACCGTGCCATGAGATCGGCGGAGCGTTCGGGGGATTCGTGATCGCCGACGGCGGATTTCGGACCGGCAGAGGCGGGTCGAAGGCATCGGTGGCGGATCGTTCGCAGAGTATGCCGATCGGCAAGCCGGAATCACTCAGACCATCCCAGACGTCGACCAGCGAGAATCCGGTCGCGCGCAGCGCCGCTTCCACGTGGTCGGTGACATCGCCATCCTGCACGGCGCAGCGCGCAACGTAGGACGCTCCGTGAATAGCGGCGATCTCGCAGACGTCCAGCGGTCGGGTCCGGGCGTGCGCGCCGTTCCAGACGATCACGGTGAGGGGCACTTCGCGCCGGGCCGCGTGCGCCAGCGGATTCACGTTGATTCCGCTGCCGACGCCGTCTACCACGGCAACGACCGTCATCTTCGGTTGAACCGCCTTGACTCCCTCGGCCTGCGGGATCACGCAGTCGCGCGGCGCGACGACGGTGTGCCACGCGCAGGTTTGGTCGGTCGTGACCTCCAGCGCGGAGTCGACGACGAGGCAGGCATCGCTCGGCGCCACATCTGCCCGGCGAATCGCTTCGCTCACGAAGTCGACCAACGCGACGCGGGCTCGGTGTGCGTTCGTCTCCCTGTTCATGGCGACTCTCGGGCGTATCACCCACACGGCGACCGCAGCACGTGCTGCACGATGCGCTGTGGGTGGATCAAGCCTCCGTCGTACCGGACGATCTGCTCGACAGCGGCAGACTCCACGATCTTACGTATCTCTCCCGCATACAATCCGATGTTGAGTTCCGGCACGACGATGCGGCGAATGCGCCTCGTTGCCGCGCGACGGATCGCCGACTGCGGTACGGGCCAGAGGGTGTACAGCGTCAACCGGGCGGCGCGTTTGCCCATCCTTCGCAGCTCCGCCACCGCTTCACGGGCGACCCCGTCGGCGAGACCGTAGGACAACACCAGCACGTCGGCGCGCGGGTCGGCGTCGGCATCGGTGTATTCGA
>JAJDDR010000514.1 GCA_029260255.1 Phycisphaerae bacterium | reverse complement strand
GTTGAGGACTCGCGCAGGCAGCCACGCACCGCCCGGGACGTATACCTCAACGTCGGTGGTTCCGCGAATGACGTGCTCGTTGGTGAGGATGAGCCCCGCCCGATCGATGACCGTCCCGGTACCCACAGAGAGCGCCCCGTCTGATAGCCCCGTCGTGTGAGTTGTGTTTTCGAGAAGCGGCTCGTGCCGGCGTCGACGCACCCGGCGCGCGCGAATGGCAACCGCGAGCCGCGTCGTGCATTCGACCGCGTCGGCGGAACGGTCGTCCACCCGCTGGCGCGAAGTGCCGTTGACCAGCAGCAACTCGCCGCGAAGCTGTTGCCCCGTTTCCTCCCATCGCCGGCGTGCCGGATCCACTCGGGGCTCGCCGGACCGGGCGCAGCCCGCCCAGCAGATGCATAGCAACGCCGCCGCCAGTTTTCCCCACCGCCAGGTCACTGTGTCCCCTCCCACCCCACCTCAGGGTCGAGGTGGGGACGTGTCACACAGCAAGCCTACGATATCGTGTCCGGGGATCCGGCGCCGGCAAGCGGTCAATTCGAGAGGGAGCGTGCAGCCAACCCTTGCCCGGTTATGGGCCGTACGCCGAGCGTGTCATCGGGGTCCCGCGAGGTTCACTTGGGCGCCGATGCGCGCATAGGCGGCGGTTGCCGCGTCGTGGGCGGCACGCATCGAACGCGTTTGACCCGTGTTGGCGGCGTCGCGGAGTTCTTCGAGCGACGCAACCAACTCCTGGATGTCGGCACACACGGAGTCCTGCGCGTCCGCGCCGATCGCGGTCAGCTCGGCCGAGCTCTCCCACGTGGCGGCGTCGGCGATGAGGCGGTCGCACTCGCGCGACAGGAGCCGGCTCACGCGGGCGCGCTCGTCTCGCACGGGCTTGCGAAATCGGTGAACCTGCGGGGCGGACACCTTGCGGCACAGCTTCGTGATTCGCGGGATACCGTCCACATTGGCGCTCGACCTCGTCGATTGACAGCCGGTCGCCGACATCATGGCCACGAGCAGCGCCGCGCCCCACAAGAGTGGTTTGGATAGATTCACGGGTGTTTCTCCAGCCTGGGTCGTGCCGTCAACGGGCAGACAGATCACCTGCAGTAGAGACTTCGAGCTCAGAACGTCATCTGAAGTCGAACGCCGGCGACGAACGCGTCTCGCCCCGGCATGGCGCCGGGTTGTACGATGTATTGGAGGTCGGGTGTTACCGTCAGCCACGGAAACACCTGGGCGTTGTAGTAGATCTCGTAGATCGACTCACGATCTCCGCCGCCGAGCGCGCGGAGTTTGTCGCTCATGATCGCCTGCGCGAAACCGAAGCCGATGACGTCGTCGTCGCGCGACGGAATCAGCCCTTGATACTGCGCGCCGATGCTCCAGAAATGTTCGATCGCGTTGACCTCTTCGTGGGCGAAGCCGTACCGGAAGAACATGCCCAGTCCCTGCGTGTCGGCGTCGTCATCGGGCGACTCCTTTCAGAGCACCTGATCCATGTTGAAGAAGAAACCGACGTCGTCACGCCTTGTCGGGGTCACGGTCGGCCGGCCACCGAGTCGCGGTGGGAATTCCGCCTTGGGTTGCGGATCGTACCATACGCCGAACCGGTACGCGCCGGCGAGTTGCCCGCGAGGCGTCTGCCAGACCGGTAGGAACCCCGCCTCGACGGCCGCGAAGAAGTAGTCCTCATCGTGAAACGTGGTTTTGAACCCGGTCTCACGCCCGTCCGCCTGGGCGTCGGCGGCAACGATCCCGAGGTAGACCCAGTCTGCGGGCTGGAGGATCAGTTGGGCTCCAAGCCCGAAGTCCGGCGTCGGGATGTTGCCGGTGTTGACCAGCGCGGGATTGAGAAACTGCGCCGTTTCGTCATTGGCGTAGGCGTTGGTGTCCACGTCCGCCGGGAAGTAGAGCCTGCCGATTCGGTAGCGCGCCTTGCCCTCCCAGAAGGACTGCTCAAACCAGAACTCGTCGACGAAGATGGGGTCGTCCCCGGCGGCATCGAAGTTGACTCCGAACAGGTTGCCGACTCGATCCCCGCCGATGCCGTCGTTCCAGTCGCTTTCGGCGAGCAGGTAGATAATGCCGCCCTGGCAGACTCCGAGCATCTCCAGATCGAACGTCAGCTCGTAGTCGACGCTGCCGGTGATGCGGTGTCCGTTGTGCGTCTGAATGCCGCCGTGCGCGTTGTGTTGGTAGATCGTTGTCATCGACAGTCCGAAGTCGATACCGCCGTCCTCGATCGACGTGCGCAACCCGCCCCAGTCGCCCGTCAGTCGATCGTTGTTGAGGACGTCGAAGAAGGACTCGCCACTCTCGCTTGTGGCGGCGGTTGCCGCTGCGGGCGCCTGGTTCTGGGCATCATCGATCTGCTCGGCGACGGCGAACATCGGTACCCAAAGAAGCGGCAGGAGGCGGGCGGGCCGTGTCATTGTGATTCTCCATGACGGGAGGATCGTCTCCCGTTTCACGCCGATAACTCACATGCGAACCGTTTATCGGCACGCGTTGCACGGGCGGTCAGTAAAAACCAGAGTACTTGCGCGAGCCGACGAGAGCAGCCCCGTCCGATAGGATCCGTCTGCACGCTTTGACCTGCGTCCTTCGCAAGCAACGACACCTGCCGCGGCGGTCTCGGTTCGCAAACCTCGGATGGGGGTGTCCTATCTTATTGTTAAGCAACTCGGGGAAAATGGGCGAATACATGCGAAGGGTCCGAGGTGTGTGTCGCCCACACATGGCGAGCGAGACGATTCTCCAGAAAACGGAGCCAAGGTACCATGTTCCAGGGAATGAAACTCAGCACCAAGTTGTGTTTTGGATTCGCGGTACCTGTTGCGATCTTGGTCGCGATTGGGCTGTTCGCGTACGTGCAAGCCGACCGTGTGGAGGGTAAGGCAGTTTTCACACAGAGCGAGTCGGCGGTGTTCGCAGCCGCGGCCAAAGACATGAAGCTGGACGTGGTCAACGTTCAGCAGTGGCTGACGGACATTTCGGCAACCCGAGCGGCCGATGGCTATGCCGACGGATTCGACGAGGCGGAAACCTGCGCCAAGTCATTCAAGCAAGGTCTGAACCGATTCCGGAAGATGTACGAGGAGGAAAACGACCAAGCCGGCCTTCAAGGGATGAACGAGCTGGAGAAGACGTTCGACGCGTTCTATGAGGTAGGCAAGAAAATGGCGACAGCCTACGTCGAAGGTGGCCCGGAAGCCGGCAATAAGATGATGGATGAATTCGACAGCTACGCCTCGGCCATGCAGTCGAGCGTCGATACGCTCGTGGATCAGCAGGAGGCTGAGTTGTCTGAGTCCATGACCAG
>JAJDDR010000513.1 GCA_029260255.1 Phycisphaerae bacterium | reverse complement strand
CGGCTCAAGCGCACCGGCATGAAGTGGGACCCGGCCAACGCCGAGGCCCTCATGAACCTCGCCGCCCTCCGAGAATCAGGTCAGTGGGACCGCTGGTGGGAAGCGGCCGCAGCCTGATGCCACAATCGATGGTCACACCCGAACGAATACGGTGCGGAGGCGCGCGGCTTTCAGTGTGGTCCCGACCCGGATACGATAGACGGAGCGAAACTGGACCGAACAACGTACGACAACGGGGGCGAGACCGATCATGAAGCTACATTTCTTCGGTGCCGCGCGGCAGGTGACGGGCTCTTGCTATCTGCTCGAGGCCGGTGCGCTGAAAATCCTGATCGACTGCGGTATGTATCAAGAGCGCGATTTTCTCTCGCGCAACTGGGATCCGTTCCCGTTCACCCCGGACTCCATCGACGCGATGATCGTGACGCACGCCCACCTCGACCACGTCGGGCTCATTCCCAAGCTCGTCAAAGAGGGCTTCGACGGCGACATCTTCCTGACGCCGCCGTCGCGCGAGCTGGCCAAGATCGTCCTGGAAGATGCAGCGCACATTCAGGAGGAAGATGCGGCATTCAAACGCAAGCGGCATCAGCGCGAAGGGCGGAAGAGTCGCAGGCCGATCGTACCGTTGTACCTGCCGGCCGATGCGGCAGAGGCCGTTGCGCTGTTTCGGCCCGTTGCGTGTGACCAGACCTTCAAGATCAACAAGGCCGTCAGCGCGACCTTCCGCCACGCCGGACACATTCTCGGCTCCGCCAGTGTGGAGATCAAAGTCCAAGAGGGGGTGGACACCCGAACGCTCGTTTTTTCGGGCGACCTCGGCCAATGGGACAAACCGCTCGTTCAGGATCCGGCCCTCTTCGACCGCGCCGACTACGTGGTCATGGAGTCGACCTACGGCGGGCGGTGCCACAACGATTCCGGCGATGTCGAAGACCAGCTCGCCGAAGTCATCAACGCCACGGTCACCGCCGGCGGCAACGTGCTCATTCCGACCTTTGCCGTCGAGCGTGCTCAGGAGTTGATGTACCACATCGGCGAACTCGTGCGCCAAAAACGTATACCAAATCTGATGTGCTTTCTGGACAGCCCGATGGCGGTCAACGTGACCGAAGTCTTCCGCCAGTACCGCAACGAGCTCGACGAAAAGGCACAGGCCGTCATCGATTCGGGGAACCAGTTGTTTTCGTTTCCCGGAATGCAGCTCGTTCGGCGCGTTCACGAATCCAAGGCGATCAACCGCATCAGCGGCTCGTGCATCATTATGGCCGGCTCGGGAATGTGTACGGCCGGGCGCATCAAGCACCACCTCGTCACGAACATCTCCAGACCCAACAGCACGGTGCTGTTCGTGGGCTATCAAGCAAACGGAACGCTGGGACGGCGCATCGTCGAACGCCAACCGACCGTGCGGATTCACGGCAAAGATCACGAGGTCAAAGCACGCGTCGCTCAGATTCATGGGCTCTCCGCCCACGCCGACAACGACGACCTGATCCGCTGGTTGGGGGCCATGGGCTCTTCGCCGAAGCGCGTGTTCCTCACCCACGGCGAAGAGAATTCGGCCCTGGCACTGAAGTCGTCGATTGAGGATCAACTCGGCCTGGAAGTCGAAATACCGAACTACAAGAGTTCATTCGACCTCGAGTGAGCGTGTCGCTTCGGAGTATCGACAAGACGCAGTTGCGCGCATTCGAGGCCAACCACGTACCGCAAGGGAAGGCATCGGGACTGACTTGGACTACGTACCGAAAGAGCATTGAGAAGCCGTAATTCTTGTCCACGAGAAGAAGATCTCCTCGGCAAAGGACTTCCTCCCCCTGCTGGAGAAAATAGCACAGAGTGGGAGGCCATTGTTGGTGATCGCGGAGGATGTCGATTGAAGGGCATCCATGAGGATTTGCTGGGCCCCACGGCGAGCCAATCCCTCAAGACGGTTGCTCGCCACGTGCCGCGCCTCCGCGCCTCCGCCGCGGCCTCGTCCTGACGCTTGACAGGTCGATTCGTTTCCGGTTTCGTTGACATCTGGCGACTTCGTTCGTTTCTGGGATCCAAGGGCAGCACAAGGATGCCCGATCTCCTGTTCAGTGTCCACAGGATTCGATGCTAACTATCGTGGATTGGACCGATGACACAACCGGCGGCCGAAGGCGAGCCTGTTCACCTCGCACGTAATCTAGGCCTGTTTGATATCACCATGGTGGGTGTCGGTGCCATGATCGGCGCCGGCATTTTCGTGCTGACCGGGATCGCCGCGGGACCGGCCGGGCCGGCCCTGATTCTGGCGTTTGCGCTCAACGGTGTTGTGACCCTTCTCACCGCGATGGTATACGCCGAATTGGGCTCGGCGATTCCCGAAGCCGGAGGCGGCTATCTGTGGGTCAAGCAGGGCCTTCCCGCGTGGAACGGGTTCCTGGCGGGATGGATGAGCTGGTTCGCCCACGCCGTCGCCGGCAGCCTTTACGCGTTGGGATTCGGCGCGTACCTGGCCTCCGTTCTCGCCAGCTTTGGCTTGACCCCGTCAGGGATCTCTGAAGAACATCTCACCAAAGCGCTAGCTGTTGCAGTCGCTTTGCTCTTCGTCGGCATCAACTTCAAGGGGGTCTCTGAGGCTGGCAAAGTTGGAAATATAATAACTCTGGCGAAGATACTGATCCTTGCCATCTTCATCATCAGCGGGATGGCGGCGATTTTCCGCCACCCAATATACCTGGAGAAGTTCACACCGTTCGCCACCGGTGGGATGACCGGCGTGCTCACGGCGATGGGCCTCACGTTTATTGCTTTCGAGGGATACGAGATCATCGTCCAGGCCGGTGAGGAGGTTAGAGACCCGAAGAAAAACATTCCAAGGGCTATTTTCCTGTCGCTGGCGATCGTGGTGCCCATCTACATGCTGGTCGCGTTCACGGCAATCGGCGCGGTCAATCCGGGCACCGATCAGCCAACCTGGCAGTGGCTAGCGGAACACGCGGAACTCGGGCTGGCGGAAGCGGCGCGGCAATTCATGCCGTTTGGCGCCACGCTATTGCTGGTTGGCGGACTGTTCTCCACGATGAGCGCCCTCAACGCCACGACGTTCTCGTCCACCCGGGTTTCGTTCGCAATGGGTCGTAACCGTAACTTGCCGGAGATGTTCGCCCGGATTCATGAACGTACCCAGACGCCGTATCTCGCCCTTGCAGCCAGTGGTGCCTTGATCATCTTCATGGCGGTAGCGATTCCAATCGCTGACGTCGCTGCGGCGGCCGACGTCATGTTCTTGCTGCTGTTTCTGCAGGTCAACATCGCTCTCATCGTCATCCGGAAGCGCTACTCCGACAAACTCGACTACGGCTTTGTCATGCCCTTCCATCCCGTTCTGCCCGCGATCAATATCGGGTTGATCGCGTTCCTCGCGTTGTTCATGTTTCATTTCTCTTCGGTCGCCTGGTTCTTTGTGGTCGGATGGATCATGACGGGGTTCCTTCTGCACCGCTTCTACGCGTTTCCCCGAGAGCGCGAGGCAGACGCCACACCGATAGTTCTGCACGAGAAGCCCGCAGCGATGCCGGAGCAGTTTCGCGTGATGGTGCCGATCGCCAACCCGAAGTCTGCGGAAGGCATGATCAATGTCGCCGCGCGAATGGCACGACCGGTGAACGGTCAGCTTGTTCTACTCCATATCGCGAAGGTTCCGCCGCAGACACCGCTCGCGGGCGGCCGGCGTTCGTTGGAACGGATTCGACCGGCCGTCGAGCAATCCGCTGAGGTTGCCGACAAGCTGGAGCTGGATTCAGAATCGCTCGTGCGATTGGCTCATGAACCGTGGCGGGCCATTGTGGACACAGTTGAGGACCACAAAGTCGATTTTGTCGTCATGGGGTGGAAAGGTCGTGCCCTGGCCCCGAAGACCATGATCGGCAGGAACATTGACAGAGTCCTTAAGTACGCGAACTGCAACGTGCTGATCGTCCAACAGAAGGCTGCGGTTCCCGCCAAACGTATTCTGGTTCCGGTTGTGGAGCCACGTAGCGCCGCTTTGCTCGTGTCCGTCGCTCGTTTGCTTTTCGACGAATCCGAGCCTGAGAGCCGGCTGACGGTTCTGCACATCGTGCCTCCGAAGTCCTCCGATGCCCATCGAGATGCGCAGATGGAGAGGATTGCGCAGACACTGCAACAACCGGGGCCCTTCAACACCCAAGACATCCAGGCACTGCTCGAGGCAGGACGGATCGAGCTGAAGTCTACAAAGTCCAAGGACATCGTGCGCTCGATCGCCACGCGAACTCGGGATGCGGACTTGCTGATCTTGGGTTCATCGCGGGCCAACTGGTTCAAGCGAACCATCGTGGGACGTAAGCCTTATCGTATCGCTGGCCGCTCCGCCTGTCCCGTCATCATGGTATCGCCGAAGACTGTCGGCGCGCGATTCAGCATGCAGACGTTCTTCCATTTCTTCCGAGAGGAGCCAGAGCGATGATGATATCGGCCATCTGTCGGCACATGAGGGAGAGGACAAATGTCGCTTGAAGATCTAGAACGCGCTGGCATCACGCTGCCTCGTGATCAGTGGGGCAAACGGAAGGTACACTCTGCCGTGAACCGGCCGCTATTCCTTGTAGCTGCCGCCGGGGCAATTGTGGCTGGAATCCTCATGTACTGGGGAAGCGGTGGCGGCACTACCTGGGTGGGGGCCATGCTTTTTCTAGTGAGTTTCTTCGTGGTCATAGTAATCTCGCTTCGTGCAGTGACCGCGCAATGTCGGGCAACGCAATCTGCGGACGCGGTACCGGACAAGAAGAGTGGGTAAGAATCACAATCGACGAAGGTGCTCTACCATCAGCACTTTCGTTCGGAACAGGCCGCGTCGATGATCTGAATGATCGTGTTCTCGATGCCTTCGGCAACTCCCTTGAGTTCCTCGCTGCCGAACAAAGCCAACACTGCCGTCGGCTTCAGCGTGGATACCCTGACCGCGCCTTCCTCCTCGTACACAGCAATACGGCAGGGAAGAGCAGTGGAGATGGCCATATTCGCTTCGAGCACGGCCTTCGCCTGCTTCGGGTTGCAGACTTCGATGACGCGACACTCGCGCGCGAACGAAACGCCTTTATCCGCCATCTTGCGCTTCAAGTCATGAATGCCGAGGACCCCGAAGTTGTGCGCGACCGTCGCTTCGCAAAGCCTGTCGCAAACCGAATCCACAGTTCCTGTCGCTTTCTGCTCGTAAAGCATGAGTAGCCTCCAAACCGGGATTCTGCCGACGGCCATGTCCCGAACATACGGTGCACCGCTCCCGACTTGCCCCGTCGACACGCCGGGAGCCTTCGAGCGGCGTTACGATCGCGGTTGTGACGGACTGCAGAGCACGATGACGGATCGTTTCGTCTTGGCCGCCGAACGGCTGTGGCTTCTGCCTCAGACGGACGACTCCGTTGAGCTCTACACCCGGACACTTTATCGCAATTAGCCAAAGGGCGGAAGCCAGGCCCGCCGGCGAATTGGATGGAAGAGCCATCCGCCTCCAACGCCGATCCAACAAGACAGCGGCGGCTCACGGGTGGCGTCGCGACGGATGGCAACGGATAATGCTCACAATGGCGCGAGGTGTCCAGCGACGCCGAAGGATGACTCGAAACACATGATTCGAAGGAGGCCTGAGCATGCCTGAGCAAGAATCACCGACGCCGGGGGAACCTACCGCTACGACGACTGTACCCCTGACTGCCGACGCACTTCGATGGCGGTGCGATCCGAACGAACTGGCGTTTGAGTCAACCGACGATCTCGAGCCTCTGGATGGCGTCATCGGCCAGGACGACGCCGTCGAATCGCTTCGTTTCGGACTCGAGACAAACGCGCCCGGGCAGAACATCTTCGTTCGTGGCCTGACGGGAACAGGTCGCATGACCCTTCTGAAGCGGCTGATGGAGGAGATTCGACCGAGCTGCCCGCTCGCCCTGGATCGCTGTTTCGTCCATAACTTCAATCAGCCCGACCGCCCACGCCTGATCACGCTGCCCAGGGGCCGGGCAACGGCGTTCCGTGAGCGCGTGGATCGCCTGCTGACCTTTATTCGCAACGAACTCGGTCCCGCGATGGCGTCGGATCGCGTCAAGACGCGACGGGCGGCGCTCGACAAGGCCGCTGAGCAGAGCCTCGAGAACATCATGAAACCGTTCAACGAGGCACTTAAAGCGGCAGGACTCACCATGATGACCTTGCAGGCAGGACCGATTGTTCATCCCGCCATCCTGCCACTGTGGGACGGAAAGCCCGTGCCGCCGGAGGATTTCGAACAACTACGATCGTCCGGCCAGATTGATCAGAAAACATACGACGCGCTTCGCAAGAAGCATGCTAAGTTCTCGAAGCAGCTTCCCGAACTGAGCGAACAAGTAAACGAGCTGCGGGGCAAGCATGACCAGGATGTTCGGGAGCTTATCGAGAATGAGGCTCGAAGGCTACTCGATCGAATGACATCGGCCATGATCAAGGAATCCGTCCCGGACAGTGTGGCCGGATTCCTGAAGGAAATCGTCGACGATGTGGTCCGTGACCATCTTGGCGACGCGGGCGAGGAAAAGCGCTTCATGGAGCGTTACAGAGTCAACGTCGTTCTCGGCCACGCAGAGGATGCAGGTTGTCCGATCATCGTGGAGAACACACCCACCATGCAGAATCTGCTTGGCAGTATTGATTACGAATTCGAAGCGGAAGGTCACGCCCGTGCCAGCCATATGGGAATTCGCGCGGGCTCGATCCTGCGTGCCGACGGCGGTTTTCTTGTCCTCGAAGCCCGCGACGTGCTGGTGGAGCCCGGTGCGTGGCGGATGCTCATTCGCACGCTGCGGACCGGCAAGCTCGAGATCATACCGCAGGAACGCGGATACTTTTCGCCAGGTCCGACCTTGAAACCCGAGGCCATCGATGTACACGTCAAGGTCGTTCTTCTGGGCGACGCGAATACGTACTATCTGCTCGATGCACATGACCCCGACTTTGCCCAGCTGTTCAAGGTGCTCGCGGATTTTGACAGCACCATTCCGCGGACGGAGCGCGGAATCACGGAATACGGACGAGTGCTCGCACGGATCGCGCGTGACGAAGAGCTGTCGCCGTTCGACCGGTCGGCGGTGGCAACACTGGTTGAGCACGGCGCTCGAATTGCTGCCCGTAAGGGCGAGCTGACGGCCCGATTCGGGCGGCTGGCCGACCTCGCGCGCGAAGCTGCGTTTATTGCCTCGAAGGACCAAGTGGAGCGCGTGGCGTCGACCCACGTGCAGCAGGCTATTCTCCGTGGCAAACGCCGAGCCGACCTGCCGGCCCGCCGGTTCCGAAAGCTCATTGCGGATGGGACGATTCGAATCCAGACGTCCGCTGAGGCGATCGGACAGATCAACGGTCTTGCCGTCCTGCACGCAGGCCAACTGACCTATGGTTTTCCGGCGAGGATCACAGCCACGATCGGGCCGGGCACGGCCGGTGTCATCAACATCGAGCGGGAAGCGGAGCTGAGCGGAGCCATCCATACTAAGGGTTTTTACATTTTGGGCGGACTGCTACGTTGGCTGTTGCGGACGGATCATCCACTGGCGTTCGATGCGTCCATTGCTTTCGAGCAAAGCTACGGCGGCATCGACGGTGACTCAGCATCCGGCGCGGAAATCTGCTGTCTGCTCAGCGCGCTGACGAATGTTGCATTGCGCCAGGATCTCGCGATGACGGGGGCGATCGATCAGGTCGGCCACATTCAGCCGATCGGCGCCGTGAATGAGAAAATCGAGGGCTACTTTGACACCTGCAGCGATGTCGGCCTGACGGGAACCCAAGGGGTGATCATTCCACTGGCGAACGCAGGCGACCTGATGCTCCGTGAAGACGTCGTCGAGGCTTGCCGAGAAGACCGTTTTCGTGTGTTCGCGGTGGATCGCGTACATGAGGCGCTCACGCTGTTCGCCGGGATGCCCGCTGGCTGTCGTGGCCCCGACGGCTGCTACGAGCCGGAGACTTTGCTGGCGCTGGCTTGTGAGAAGGCGCGAGAGTACTGGACCAAGGCTGTCGAAGGCAACCGGCGGACGAGTGCGACCGGCGACGATCCGCCGCAGGCTCAGTAGGCTGACTCGTCGAGCGTGACGATGTCACAAGCGGTCCCTCACGCGGTGCGAGCCTACGCGAGTGTCGAACACTGGGCCCGAAGAGTCGTTGCTGCGAGCTTTGATTAGAAGAGAAGGAGACCATCAGATGATCACGATCGGCATGAACTACGAAGTTCTTGAAGGCAAGCAGGACATGTTTGAGAACGCGGTGACAAACGTTGTCCACGCGATGCGAGATGTGGAGGGGCATGAGGAGAGCTGGTTGTTCAAGGACGTGCACAACGCGCGGCGGTACCTGATACTCTCGAAGTGGGGCGACAAAGCGGCTTTCGATGCATTCATCGCTTCTGATACGTTCAAGAATGTCACGACTTGGGGCAAGGAGAAGATACTCGCCGGACGGCCACAGCACGAAGTCTACGGCGGTTAGCGATCTCAGTGCCCGAACGGAGCCCACCCATGAACACTTCTGTCAAAGCCCAGTTTGCCGGTTTGACCGACCGCGGTCGCAAAAGAGAACAGAATGAAGATCATTTCTTGATCGCGGACTTGAACAAATCGATGCAGGTACATCACACCAGCCTTGAAGTGGACCCTCACGAGGTTCTCTTCAGCGGCAGTGAGGGGCAGTTGTACGTCGTTGCCGACGGAATTGGCGGCGACGCGGCTGGTGAGCGTGCGAGCGAGTTGGCCATCGAGACGATGACGCAGTACGTACTTAACGTCTTGCCGTGGTTCTTCCGGCTCCACGGTGAGCCTGCGGAAGACCTGCTTGAGGAGTTAAAACACGCCGTCACGAAGTGCGAAGAAGCCATTGAAGCCGAGGGCGCCGCTGTCCCCGGTCATGAGGGGATGGGCACCACACTCACTGTGGCATACGTTCTCTGGCCAAAGCTTCACGTCGTCCACGTCGGGGATAGTCGATGCTACTTGCTTCGCGGCAAAAAGCTCCAGCAGATTTCATGTGATCACACGGTGGCGCAGAGCTTGGTCGACCAGGGAGCAATGACACGAGGAGACGCCGAGGATTCGCAGTGGGTGCATGTGCTCTGGAACGCCGTCGGCAAGGGAAAGGAAAAGCTCGCGCCTGAGGTGTACAGCGCGGATCTTGTCGACGGCGACACGATCCTCCTCTGCACGGACGGACTGTCGAAGGAGGTCGATGATGCGACAATCACCAAAATCCTTCGAACGGTAGATGATCCAGAGCAAGCATGTCGTGGTCTCGTTGATGCGGCCAACGAGTCCGGCGGCTCAGACAACACTACGGTAATCGTGGCAAGGTACGTTATGTCATGAGCGACGCCCGGCAACGAGCGGCTTGGCGGTGGTACGAATCGGTCGTGGTTGCCCTGCGATCTTGTTTGCTACGCGGGACAGAATTCTCCGCGGCGATGGCCCGATCCAAACGGCGGGCCGGGCTATTGGGTTTGTGCGCTTCTCGCCGCTACAACCGTAGCGAGAGAGATGGCCACGGCAACGTCAAGTTGCGGGCAAGGATGTGAATATGGCAACCTGGACGACGGATATTCTCTGGATTATTGGTGCCGTTCTGCTGGTCCTCTTGAACGGCTTCTTCGTCGCCGCCGAGTTCGCGCTCGTGAAGGTGCGGAGCAGCAAGTTGGCAGAGGCAGCTCGCCAGGAGAAACCTTTTACTAAGATCGCCCAGTGGATGGTGCGTCGCCTTGATAAGGCCCTTTCAGCATGCCAACTGGGTATTACCGTAGCGTCACTCGGGTTGGGTTGGGTGGGCGAACCAGCCGTTGCGCACCTTGTGGAACCCGTCTTCCGTGCCGTTGGCGTTGCATCTCCCGTACTTATACATACGCTCGCTTTCGTGGTTGCCTTTACGGTCATCACGGCCGCTCACCTGGTCATTGGGGAACAGGCTCCGAAGATCTACGCAATCCGGCGACCGGCCCGTACGGTCCGGTGGTGCGCGGTGCTATCCGCCTGGACATTCTGCATTTTTATGCGCGAGTTCTCGCCACCCGGGCTGCGAGATGGCCGAGCCAACGACGAGACTCAAACCAGAGGAAGTTTGTGGCCAAATATGTGTAGTCCACCCGGATTCCTTGTCCATCTGTGTCCGCCGGCCCCGGAGGCGATGACGGCGGCGCTCCCGGCGGCAGGCTCCGCTTCGCTCGGTTCC
>JAJDDR010000512.1 GCA_029260255.1 Phycisphaerae bacterium | reverse complement strand
TACACCAACGACAACGCGGATCGGTTTCCCATCGCGCAGTATTTCGACCACAGCAACGGCGCGTGGGTCGCGTGGGATACGACGAGTCGGCCCACGGCCTCGGGCAGTACCGAGCCCGGACTCATCTGGCGGTATATTCAGGGTCATGAAACCCAGCAGTGCCCGTCGTACAAGGGCCCGAGCATGACCGCCGCTGACCCCTTCACGGGTTACAACTACAACACCTCCTACATCGGCAGAGGCCAAGGCGAGGGCTCGTTTCTCGGAATGGGCGAATCGCCCGCCCTGGATACGGAGATGCGCCGCCCGTCAGCGACGGCCATCACCGGAGACGGCGGCTACGCTTCCGGCGCGAACAAGTTCATGCGCGCACCGCGTGACACCGGCGTGCCCGAAGCGCTCGTTCACGCCGGCACCCAGGCATACCGCCACGCGAACGCAACGAACATCACCTTCGTCGACGGCCACGGCGAGTCCACCACCGCGCGCTTCCGCAAGCCCGGCGCGTCCGCCACAGCCGAGATGCTGATGGACTTCCCCAAGAACGGATTCCTCAGCGCAGACGATCGACTCTACAGCAGGCGATAGTGATCGCGGCCCGCGGCGATCGGCGTGTGACTCTTCCGGGACACCCGGCGCGCGCAATGGCACTTCCGGCGTCCTTGGGTATTGGACACGTAGCGTGAGTTGGCGTCGCCTGCCCTCGCGGGTATAGTGCCGCCCATGCCGTCGTCACCGGCCAGCATCTGTGCCGCCACGTGGATTCGCTGGAAAACGTGGCCGACGCCTCCACAGACATCCCGCGGGACGGTCTCGATCGTCGACCTGTTCTGCGGTTGCGGGGGGCTCACGCTCGGCGCCTGGGAGGCGGCGCGCGTCAACAACAAGACACTGAAGGTCAAACTCGCGATCGACACCTGTGGTGATGCACTGGCCGTGTACCGAGCGAACTTCGCCGTCTCGAAGACAACCGCTCGGGAGATCGATATCCGCGAAGTGTTCCCGGGAAAGCTGGGATCACCACCGCAAGCTGTCGAACTAACGGCAGTTCGGAAGGCCGGCAAGGTCGACATCCTCGTGGCAGGCCCTCCCTGTCAGGGGCATTCGGACCTGAACAACCACACACGGCGGAAGGACCCGAGAAACGCGCTCTACCTGCGGGTGGTCCGCACGGTCGAATTGCTGAAGCCCCGAATCGTGCTCATCGAAAACGTGGGTCCGGTCATTCACGATCACTCGAACGTCGTGGCGCGCAGCCTCAAGACACTGAAGTCTCTCGGATACTCCGTCGCGGCCCGCATCGTCAGGGCCTCGACGCTCGGTCTGCCCCAGCGCCGCAAACGACACATCCTCCTCGCCGTGCGAGATGCCGAATTCGACGTCGCCGACGCCTTCCCGACCGATTGTCAGCAGCCGGTCGCCGTCTCGGACTATCTCGCCGACATTCAGGACGAGTCGGAACACCGAACCGAGATGTTCCGCACGCCATCTCGCATGACGCTGCGCAACCGCAAACGCGTCGAATACCTCTTCAAGCACGATGTGTACGATCTGCCGAACGAGCAGCGCCCGCCGTGCCATGAGAACGGCCACAGCTACATCTCCATGTACGGCCGCCTGAAATGGGATCAGCCCGCCCAGACGATCACCACCGGCTTCGGCTGCATGGGCCAAGGTCGATTCGTCCACCCGACGCGCCCGCGCGTCATCACGCCGCACGAAGCCGCGAGAATCCAGGGCTTCCCGGATTTCTTCGATTTCTCAGCGGCCAAAACACGGAGGTCCCTCCAGGATTTGATTGGGAATGCCGTCCCTCCGGTGATGTCCGCATACGTCATCAGTAACATAATGGACCATATCGGGTAGAGGTACAAACATGTCCAAGGCCTCAGTCGAGCTGTTCAAAGTGACCCCCGAAGAGCAGAGGCGCGCCGAGCAACAGATACGACAGACTCAGCGGGACGTCGACTTCAATATTCGCGACCTTCCCATCGACTACCTTGTGGGCAAATTCCGGGAAGATCTGTACTACATCCCAGACTACCAGCGCGAATACGTGTGGCGCATGAGCAACAAGTGTGCCTTCATAGAATCCGTCATCCTCGGTCTGCCAATTCCGATGATGTTCTTCGCGGAGATGGACGATGGGCGGTTTGAGATCGTCGACGGCGCCCAGCGCATGTACACGCTCGAGAGTTTCATGGAGGATGGACTCAGGCTAACGGGCTTGGAGAAACTCCACAGCCTCAACGACTTCTATCATTCAGACCTTCCGACATCGCAGCAGCGCAAGTTCGCGAGTCGCCCACTTCGGATAGTCGTGTTGGAGGAGAGAACGACTCGCGATTTGCGATACGAGTTGTTCAAGAGAATCAACACACGAGGCGAAAAAGCCAGACCGAGCGAAGTCCGAAGGGGTGCTTATCCGGGTCCCTTCATGGACTTCCTCAAGCGCGTCTCACAGGATCCGCTCTTTGGCAAGCTCTGCCCTATCAGTGAGATCATGCGTCTACGGCGTGAACCCACGGAATTGGTTCTACGTTTCTTTGCCTACTCCGATCGCTACAAGAAATTCCGTCATTCTGTGCATAAATTCTTGGACAAGTTCGCTTGCGACCAGCAGAAGGGTTTTGATGAGGAGAGCATGGCACGAGAATTCGCTCGTATGCTTCGATTCGTAGAGCAGCATTTCCCCCACGGATTCGCCAAAGGGCCCCAAATGCGATCGGCGCCACGGGTACGCTTCGAGGCGATTTCCGTGGGCGTCAACCTCGCACTCCGCGAGCACCCTGACCTAATCCCGGGTCCGATGGCGTGGCTTGATTCACCAGACTTCAAAACCCATACAACCACGCACGCCAGCAACTCGCTTCCCCGCCTGAAAGGCAGGATCGAGTACGTCCGCGACCGACTGCTCGAGGAGGCGAGGGAATGAAGGGTGTGCTTGACGATTTTGACGAGCGTGTAGCGGAGATCAACACGTACTTTGAGTCCCTTGGCGACCTTGAACAGCCCAATGCAAGGCTCGTGTTCGAGGGCGATAACCACGATCTCGAGAAGGAAATCGACAGAGAGTGGGTGAAGACCCTGAAGGCCACGTCGTTCTTGTTGATCTACAACCTCGTCGAAGCTGCTATTCGGAGTGCGCTCGGCTCGCTCTATGAGACAATGAAGAGTGAAGGATGCAAGTGCGAGGACCTTCGGGAGGAGGTTCGGTCAGTCTGGATTGATCAGCAGTTTCGGGGCATTGACCGACATTCAGCGTCGCTGAGGACGTATCAGGACACAGCGAAGGAGCTCGTCTCCCACGTAGTGAATCAAGTCGTGGTCGCAATGGACTCCCAGCATCTTCCAACAGCAGGCAATCTAGATGCAGAGAAGGTACGAGTAATCTGCCATCGCCTCGGAATCCCGGTGGAAACACCGCCAGACGCTCTGGGTGGTGCCGACCTCGCTACGGTGGTTGCACAGCGGAACCACCTTGCCCATGGTGTTTTGTCGTTTCGTGAGTGCGGCAGGGCATTCACGGTGGACCAGTTGCGCGAGACAAAGGAGCAGGCTGTCGTCTTCGTGAGAGGCATTTTGGAGAACATCCAGAAGTACATCGCGGAGAAAGCGTACGTTGTGTAGAGGGGCAACTGCAGCGGATGGACATCGTTTCGCCAGAGCAGCGATCGCGAATGATGGCCGCTGTCCCGCAGCGGGACTCGAAGCCCGAACTGATCGTCAGAAGACTCATCCACGGGATGGGGTATCGCTACCGTCTCTACGTCCGAGATCTCCCCGGCTCACCAGATATCGTCCTTCCGAGGCTCCGCAAGATCATCTTCGTTCATGGGTGCTTCTGGCATCGGCATCGATGCAAGCGAGCGACGACACCGGCGACTCGGCGGCAATTCTGGCTCACGAAGTTCGAACAGAACAAGACGAGGGATCGTCGAAACCTGCGTGACCTCCGACGACAGGGATGGCAGGCAATGGTCGTATGGGAATGTTGGACTCGCCGTCCCGATTGGCTGGCGAAGCGCCTGCGGGATTCCTTGCGGGGTTGAAGGCTGTTCCGGGCGCGATCAAGTGATCGGCCAGGGTGGGGTTCTTCCTTCGCCTGGCGAGGCGAACTCCCGTGGGATCGCCCTGTCGGCGGTCGGCGCTGGCCGTCTTGCGATCATCCGGTCACAGTCGCCCCTACCGTTCCTTGTTCGCTGCCCGTTCGCGCAGTAGCCGGAGGCCCGCGTCCAGCACGGGGTCGCGCTTGGCAAAGTCGACGCCCTTGGACGGGATTTCAACGTCCGGGGGGATGCCGCGTCCTTCGAACGTCGATCCGTCCGGCAACATCGCCTTCCACGACGGGATGTGGGCGATCACTCCATTGGGCAGGAAAGCAGGCTTCGGATTGCCCGAGCTGCCATAAGACGTTTCGCCGACCAGCGTCGCATTCGGCGCCTGCTTCATCATCAGCAGGAACGCCTCGCAACTGCTCATGTTCGCTCTGCCCATGAGCACGACGACGGGGCCGCGATATCGCCGGTCAGCATCATTAGGCTTGACAGTGCGCTCCCGTTCCGGCGTGAAGTCGTCCGAGTTCGGTCCCCGGCGAAACGCGTGTCTTGCATAGACGCGCGGCTTGTCCACAAACCACGCGGCCACCTTCCGCGCGAGCGTCTCACTACCGCCGGCGTTGGGTCGCACGTCGATAACGATCCCCGGCGCGTCCACCATCTCCGCGAACACGGTGTGGAGGCGTTCGACCGCGGCTCCCGCGTCGTTCGACCACGTGCCGATCAGCACGTAACCGATGCCGTCACTCGCCCGGGCGACGGCCACCCCGCTCCCGAGGTCCCGCATGTCCGGAAACGCCTCATTGGTCGACGCCCGGTTCCAATTCGGCGTCACCGAGCGAACCGCAGTGGCGTGTTTGTCGCCATCGAGTTCGAGCAGCAGATGAAGATCCTCCGCGCTTGACAGCATCCGCGCCGCACGCCGAGTCCACTCTTGCACATCGGGCGCGTCGACGACTTCCTTCCGGTGCGCGGCAAAAACCGCTTCCCAGTCGAGACCGAGACGCTCGAGATAGGAGTACCGCGTGCGCATCGCCTCACAGAGCGCATCGTAGGACGTGATATTCAGCCTGCGTTGCTCGTCCGGCGTATGCTTGACGGCACTCACGCCGGCCGTCTCGAACTGGCACGCGACGGGCACGACCGGCACAAGCCACACGCTCCGGAAGTTCTTGTGCCGAGGGCTGTTGATGCCGAATCGGTATACCCAGCTCGGTTTGAGTTTCACCGGCAGAACACACTCGTACGCGTCGATCCAGCGGGCCGCGCCCGTCGGCTGTGGAAAGTGTGGACCGCTGCCGACGAACGAGTAGCCTTCTCGGCTCATAGGCATGTCGAAGCGCACGTGAATCTCGGCCGATCCGGGTGCGACTCCCTCTGCGCCCGTCGCGGGTGTCACCGTCTGGACGCGGGGCGCGCGGGTACGATCGTCGTCGCTCTGTTGACCATGCGCGGGGAGCGTCCACATCACAGCGACGGCGGAAAGAAGGACTCGACGCATCCACGGTCTCCACGGTTTGAAGTTAGCCCGACGATGAAGCCGCCCGCGCGCAACGCGCGCCGACGCCCCGATCCTCGGTTCGATTCCGCCGGGAACCCCGGCTTGCAACAAGCACGGCCGACGTCCGAGGACTTGTCGGCAGGCACGGTGTATCATAGCATACGCTGACGTCACTCGGAGACAATGCGGGTCACCGGGCGCACGATGGGCCCTCGGGCAGTAGACGCGACGCCGCTATGACGCACGCGGCATGCTGCCGGCCGCTGGAATCCGACGAAACCCGGGGATCGATATGTCCATTCACAGAAGACACCTGCGAAACCTCAACGCGCTGCCCCGACGATCGAAGATGCTCCAGATGCTTCCCAAGAACGGGGTCATTGCGGAGCTGGGCGTGGACGAGGGTGGCTTCTCCGCCAGGATACTGAAGCTCACACAGCCTGCGAAACTGCACCTCATTGACATGTGGGGAAGCGAACGATTCGGCGACGCCAAAGAGAAGTCCGTCAGGGAACGGTTCGCCGATGAGGTTGCCTCCGATCGCGTCACAATTCACAAAGGCGATTCGCTGGCCCGGCTGGCCGAGTTCGAAGACGACTACTTCGACTGGGTGTACATCGACACGAGTCATGCCTACGAGCAGACCGTCAAGGAACTCGAGCTATGCCGGAGCAAGGTCAAGTCAGGCGGCATCATCGCCGGTCATGACTACTGCCAGGGCAGCATTGCGCAGAGCATCGCGTACGGCGTCGTCCAAGCCGTCCACGAATTCTGTGCCGAGTACGACTGGGAGATGATCTACCTGACCCTCGAAGACCACATGCACTGGAGCTACGCGCTGAAGGCGGTCAAGAACGCCGATTGACTCCAACGCTTCGTCCCAGCCAACACGCCGCGCCAAACGCGCTACGCCGTTGCGTCGGCGATTCGGGGGGCGCCGTCGCCCTTGGAATTACTCGTCACGTTGCCCGCGATCGTCTTTGTGAGATCGCGCAGGTCGATGCCGAGCACCGACTCGAGCGTCCCCATCGATTCCGACAGCATCCGCGCCCGGCTCATGGCCGCGCCGGCAATGGCGCTGCCGCTGCCGCCATCGAATACCGTGATGTCGCCCAACTCGACGCCCTGGATGGTCTTGCTGAGTTCCTGCACGACGCCGGGCAGCATCTCGGCGAGAATGACCTTCAGCGCATCCGGATGCGCGTGGATCGCCTTGCCGATCTGCTCGATCGCGGAAGCGCGTGCCTTTCCCTCTTCCACGATGGACGCGGCGTCACCCTCGGCCTTCGCCTTGGCCGCGTCCCGATTGGCGTCGGCCAGTTTGACCGTGGTGGCGAACAGGCGGGCCTCCTCGGCCTGCGCCGCAGCCTGTTGCGTTTCCGCTTCACGGAGTTCGGCCTCGCGGGCCAGTTCCGCGCGCCTTATGCGCAGGGCGTTGTCGGATTCTGCGATGGCGGTTTCCGCGCTGAGTCGCGCCTGCTCGGCGCGCTGCCGTCCGCGCGCCTCCGTCTCTTTTGCCTCGGCGTCTCGTTCGGCACGCGCTCCGCGCGCCAGAGCGTCCGCCTCCGCTTCCTTGATGTCGGCCTCCGATTTGCGCTGGGCTTCGTATTGGCGAGCGTCCGCACGGACCTGCGCCGACGCCTTGCGGGCGATCGATTCGAGGTACTGGTCCTCGTCGTGTACGTTCTGGATATTGACGCTGTCGATCACCATCCCGAGTTTGCAGAAGTCGTCGGTGACTTCGTTCATCACCGTCGCCACGAACTTATCGCGATCCTCGACGATCTCCTCCGGCGTCATCTTGCCGATCACCGCGCGCAAGCCGCCCTCGAGCGTTTCGCGCGCGACGCGCTGCAATTCCGTCTGCGGTTGACCCAGGAATCGTTCGATGGCGTTGCCACGCACGTCCGGTTCAGACGATACCTTCACGTTGGCCACTCCGGTCACGGTGACCGGGATCATCCTCCCGCCGCCGGACTGGGCCTTCACCTCGAGCCCGACCTGCATGTTTCGCAGGCTGACGCGGGCGACCTTTTCGATGATCGGGATCACCATCGTGCGCCCGCCGATCAGCGTGCGATAACCGTCCCCGCCACGCGTCTGCTTCCCGCTGATCACCAGCAACTCGCTGGGGTTCCCGACCACCATGATCTTGGCGACCAGGACCGCCGCCGCGACGATCATGAACAGAATGCCGCCGCCGATCAGAACAACGGTCTCGGAATTAAGCTGTGCCATCAGTGTCGTGTTCATCGTTGCCTCCTGCCTTGGATTCAGCCAGAAACTCGTATTCCCTCAGCGAAACGACCTCCGCCGTTCCGTTGTCAAACGCCACGATGGCCACGCTGTCGCCGACCACGAATCGGTCATCGGACCGCTGTGACGTCGACGGCACGAAACGCTCGCGCCCGCGCACGCGCAACGCGACTTCACCGCGCCGCGGCGGCTCGATGGCGATCGTCACGCGGGCGCGGCGATTGACGTAGTCTCGCCGCGTGGTTTGTGTGTTGCCGCTGGTCTTGCGCAGCGCTCGAAACACCTGATGGACGAGTTGTCCCACGATCACGCCGCCCACCAATGCGCTCACCAGGATCGCCGTCGATCCCATGGCTGACGTGTACGTCAGCACGGTGCCGACCAGCCCGAACGCGGCCGCGAAGTACACCAGGAATCGCGTCGAGAACCAGTCGGTGATCGAGAGCCCGGGTGCATCCGCTGCGACATCAGCGTCCAGGTCCACGTCGCCGTCGAAGTCGATATCCGGGTCCGCGTCGAAATCAAAATCGGCGCCGCCGTCGACGTCAACGTCGGCGTCACCGCCGAGAAAAGTCGACACCAGCAGAAGCCCGCCACCGACGATCAGGCAGATCAGGTAAAGCATGCCCGCCGTCGTCAGCGCCGCCAACGGTGAAAACTCCAGAATCGATGCTGCCAGTAAGATCATGACTCCTGCTCCGCGTTGCGAGATCCAGGTCGCAATAGACGGGGCGACCATCTCCCTACAGTTTACATCAGGCGACGCGAACTGCCCATTACAAACGCCGAACCGTTTCCGAACGGATCACGCAAGATTCGACCGATGCCTGCCTGAGCACGTCCCGGGGGGCCGGCAAGTCGATTCCGCGTCGCCCGACCCGGTCGGTCGCGTAGTGCCATTGAGCTGGCACTTCCCACGGAACGGACGGTATCCGCCCGGCGGGTCGTGCAGCGGTCCTACGCCTGCAGGCGCCGCGCCCGGGGGCTCTTCGCGACGCGTGGTTGCGGACGCGTCCGCCATCGAGGCTGCTTCGGACGGGCTGTTTCGGAGCCTCACGCCCCATCTGCGAAATTGCAGTGAGACTTGCAAATGGGTTCGTTTCGTCATTGCGGCTTTTCGTTTCGCTGCAAAATCGGCGTTTGCAGTCTGGAAACGGTGTTTTGGGTCCATTTTTTCACATGTCCTAGGCATATCGACGCTTCGCACAAGGCACTCTCGTTTGTGTTCTCGCCGGACGCTTCCGATCGGCTGGCGGCGTGTTCGGAACGCCGGGGCGGCTGTCTCCCTACCTATATAAGGGCGCGGCGGTGCGCAGATTTCTGCTCGATTTCGGCGCGCCCGTGTTCCGGGTCAATATGGGCGATTTTTGGCGCCGTTCGGGACGAGGGCGGTCGGCTTCCGGTGTCACGTCGGGTCTGTCGTCGAGCGGCTTCGGGCGGCGGCGTATCCCGCGCGGGGCCGGCTCTGCGTCCCCGGTCGAGGTGTGGTCAGCGCGACGGGCACCGCGTCGCATTGCATCGGCCGGCGCCACAATCACCACACACCCGACCAACCCCACCCACTCGCGCCACTTGCGGAATCGCGAATGCTGCAGCGACGCACCTTGATAAGGGGCACGCGGCGCGGTCTTCACAACAGCGGCATCCAGAACGCGGTCGCGGCGACAAATGCGACCACAACACACATGAGCGCGACGGCCCGAACTTGCTTTTCGAGGCGGGCGACACGGTCCGTGAGGTCTTTGATCTGATCCTGCATTCGGGCACTCCGTCGTTGTGAGTTGTTCGCGGGAAGAATCATACCACGCCGGAGGTGGATGCACAGGGTCGCGGGGTGCTGGACGTGTGCAGCGATGCGCCCGGACCCTAACAGTACAGCGCAAGGTCGACACAGTGGCAGAACCGCGACTGTTAAGGAGCGGCGCCGAACCCTCGCAAACGCCTCATGCGCGCGAGGCCGCTTCCTGACGGGCGCGGTTCTGACCACTTTGCACTGTACGGCTAATCGCGCGAACGTGCCGCACACTTCGACCGTGACCGGTCAGTTCGTGTGTGCGGTCTGTGCTCGGCCGGGTTGTGCCGCGTTCGGAAATCGGGCGCGCACGTTGTCGGTTCAGAGTTTGTGAACGGAGCATTAAGGCGGGTGGAACCCGCCCTACGCTTGGCATGCCAAGATCGCTGGTCGCAGGCTGAGAGAAGGGGTCAAGCCCTTTCGAGTGCCGCGGCGAGGTCGGCCACGATGTCGTCGGGATCCTCGATGCCCACCGAGATGCGCACCAGCCCGTCGGTCAGTCCTCTGGCGCAGCGCTCCTCGCGCGGGACGTCCACGTGCGTCATGGTCGCCGGGTGGGTGATCATGGTCTCCACGGCGCCGAGGCTCTCGGCGAGCGCGCATAGCTTGACGTTGTTCATCACTGTTTTGCCCGCTGCGATTCCGCCGACCAGCTCGAACGAGATCATGCCGCTGAACCCGCTCATCTGTGCCTTGGCGATTTCATGCTGCGGGTGAGAGGCGAGCCCGGGGTACGACACTCGCTCGACCTTCGGATGTGCTTCGAGGAACTCCGCCACCACCTGTGCGTTCGAGGCGTGCCTCTTCATCCGAAGGTGAAGCGTCTTGACGCCGAGCATCGTGAGCCAGCAGTCGAACGGGCTGGGAACGGCGCCGATCGTCTTCTGCACGTACTTCATGTGATCGAAGATGTCCTGCCGATTGGTGATGACGACTCCGCCGATCAACTGATTGTGCCCGCTGAGATACTTCGTCGTGCTGTGCATGGCAATGTCGGCGCCGTACTCCAACGGCCGGAGAAACACGGGCGTGGCGAACGTCGAATCCACGCCGAAGATCAGGTCGTGCTTCTTCGCGATCTCCGACATCGCGGCCAGGTCGGTCACCTTGAGCAACGGGTTGGTCGGCGTCTCCACCCAGAGCATCTTGGTCGTCGGCTGAATCGCCTCGCGCACCTTGTCCGGGTTCGAGGAATCGACATACGTGAAACTCAGACCGTAGTTGGTGAGCACCGTGTTGAACAGTCGCGACACGCCGCCGTAAACGTCGTCGGAGCACACCACGTGGTCGCCCGACTTAAGAAGCTTCAGGCAACTGTCCACCGACGCCATCCCGCTCGAGAACGCAACGGCGTGCTTGCCGCCTTCGATGGCCGCGAGTTGCTCCTCCATCGTCTGGCGCGTCGGGTTCGTCGATCGCGTGTAGTCGAAGCCTTTGTCCCGGCCCACCTCTTCCAGAACGTACGTCGCGGTCTGGTAAATAGGCGGCACAACTGCACCCGTGGTTGGATCCGGCGTCATTCCCGCTCGCACGACTCTTGTGTCAAACTTCACCGCAAGCTCCTTCATCGTTGTCTAATGCGTCAGAACACTTCGAGCGCGGCGACGACCGCGCGCCGGAATGCGCCCGCCGAGCAAAGTCCCCGGTTCGCATGGGCGATTTCGCCGGTACGGTAGCAGAGGCGATTGTCCCGGGCAACCGGCGTTGGGTGGCATGCCCACGCTTGCGTGGGCATGGGGCGACAGGTTCCAGGCACATGGCCACGCAAGCGTGGCCATGCCACCCGAACTGCCACGCACGACGTCGGCTGCGAGACCGTTTACCTGATCCCACGCCGCGCGTATGCTGCCTGCGTCAGAGCGAGCGAAGAGGAGGCGCACCGCATGAAGTATGCCATCATCCTGCCCGACGGCGCGGCCGACGACCCCGTCCCCGAGTTGGACGGCAGAACGCCGCTGCAAGCCGCCCGCACGCCCAAC
>JAJDDR010000511.1 GCA_029260255.1 Phycisphaerae bacterium | reverse complement strand
TCCACTTCGTGGGACCCACGTAAATGTCCCCACCCGCGTTCATCTTGTCGGCTTGGCCGGCGTTGATCGTTACTTTGCCGTTGGCATCGAGCCCGCCGAGCAGGTGGACCAGTGAAGTCGCGCTCGTGTCTTTATGAATAGAGATGTAGCCGTCACTGGTCCCCGCGACGAGAACCCGCCCATAGCGCACGAGCCCGCCGTCAATGTCAATCACACCGGTCGAGGACACATCCCCGGTAATGTCAATGTCGCCGGATACGTTGTTGATCACGGTCACGGCGCCGCTGAGCGCGCCGCCGATGCTCACGTCCCCGGAGAGGTCAGCGCCCACGTCGATTCTCCCGATCATCGAGCCCGTGACCGTCAGTGTTCCCGATACCTCCGCGCCGTTGGATGTCTGAATGGTCCCGCCGCTGGAAACGCTCGCGAAGGTGGCCGTCCCCTCAAAGTGGTGGTCGGCCGTGTCCGAGAGGGTCACCGGTCCGCTGACGTCCCCGCCGTTCAGAATCGCTCCAGTTCCCCCACCCTCGATGTAGAGCAAACCCGACATGTCCCGACCCATCAAATCGATCGACGCGTTCGTCCCGAGGTGCCCATAGATTTTGACTTCCGTGTCGGCGTTGATTCCGCTGGCGAGTGACAGGTCCCCGCCGAATTCACAGTTGCTCGGCGACCCCACATCCGTCAGTGTCACAAAGGTGTGGAATTGCCCACCGGTGCCTATTGGACCAAGATCGACTCTGACGTCGCCCACCGCGCCGCTTACGTAGATGAGCGTACCAGCATCGAGTGCGTCGACCGTCAGATCCGCCTGGAGATCCCCGGATATGATCATGTACCCACCCTGATGGATCGTGCCAATGGAGATGGGCCCCGAGACCATCGGAACTGCGCCACAGGCTACAGGGTATTGTGGCCCGAGTTCTATGTCCCCATACAGATCTCCGACAGTCAAGGATCCGGATAGAACCGAGAAAATGCGCAAGGCCAAGACATTGGGCACGACAATCTTGCCGCTTGCGGCCCCGAGGACGAAGAACGCGCAGCTTCCGCCCACACCGGAGCTGTTCTCGACCACTACGAGGTTCCCGTTCAGATTGCCGAGGATCGCGCCCCCGGCGATAGAGGAGTAATACGGGTTCGGAGCGCCCAGCACCTTCGGTGTCAGGTCCATACTTCCCACGTTCGACGCGCCTGGATCTTGGTAGCCCGTGCCAAGGCTGACGACGAAACTGTCTTCATGAGGACAGGTAATGGAACCAAAGTCCGCCGGGTCTCCGGTGCCAATGGCTCGGCTGCGTACGATCCAGCCCGGATCGCCGGTGATCAACTCGAGATTCGGCGCCGCCTGATTCGAAAAATCTACGTGGAAATCAAAGGCGGGATCGGGGTCCGCCGTCTGGCTCCATTCCACGCAAACGCGGATGCTCTGCCCGTCGACGCACTTCGACCCTCCCCCAACGCACACTGTGGCCGGGACGGCCAGCGCGATTCCGATGCTCAGCGAGGTGACGAACGAGTTTCCACCGAGTTTTCCTTGCATTTTACTACTCCCTTCGCTAGACATGAGTGTTGCTCTCCGCCCTGTAACCGTTAGGGTGTGACCATTCCTTGTGGCAGGGTGCCTCGGCCGCATTGAGTAGGGCGGGTTTTACCCGCCGCAATGGTGCGAGAAGGCGGGTGGAACCCGCCCTACCCTTCGCATGCCACAATTGCTGGTCACACCCTAACCGTTATAGGATGGGTCGGACAGGTTGCATTATGCGCAAGGCCCCCCCCCCCATGTCAAGGCTCTTTTTGAGCGTTATCGTGTTCTCCGCGGCTGCCAACAGCATGGCCGAGGTGTTCACCTACGAAGCCAACGTGTTCCCTGAGCAGGCCGGGTGGGACATTTCCCAGATTTTCTGCGACCCGGGCCTTTCGTTGGAGGAGGACGGGCGGTTTGTCGTCGACGTCGATCTCTGTAAGGGAGACCCGCCGCCCGGCGGGCAGGGAGCGACCTATCGCCGCACACTCGATGAACACATCGGGAGCGAAGCGCTATTCTTTGAGTGGCGACTGCAAACGAACGCAGACCGGTCGGAGTTGCCGTGGGGCGGTGGCGGCGCCTTCGCGGTGGCAGACGATTTCGGAGTCAGGTACACCTTCTTCATTGCCCGCGACGAGGCCGTGCTCAACCGTGATAACCTATTGCCGATCATCCATGTCGATATCGAACCCGAGCAGTTTCACACGCATCGCCTCGAGCTTTACGGGGATGAACTGTATATCTGGTCTATTGATGGGGAAGTTGTTGACAGCGGTATCCCGGAGGGGTTTCTGCCCGTGTTCAATCCGAGAACGTCGTGGAGGACCCGGTCCGTATGGCTTCCGAACACCACGCAGTGGGACTACATCCGTTACGGCACGATCCCCGCGGGCGGCAGTGGTGATTTCAACAGCGACGCGGTTCTCGATGTCGACGACTTCTACTTCTTCCAGGAGTGTCGCACCAACAGCGGTCCCGCAACTGACGCCGGACCGGGGTGCCGCTGGGCGGACATGGATCAGGATTCCGACGTCGACGCCCACGACTTCGCCCTGTTTCAACTGGCCTTCACCGCTACGGAGTAACAACGAACCGGAACGAATGTGGCGCGGCCGCCCTCGGCTGTGTTTCCGTGGGCTGAGTGTGCTGTCCCGGCCGAGGGCGACCGTGCCACACCCAGAGCCCGCGCGGTCACAGCATGCCCACGCAAGCGTGGGCATGCCACCCAGAATGGATGCCGCCCGGTTGATCGCGGGTCGCGTGCTTTACTGTCGAAGGACAATCGCACATGATATGCGGCGGTTGATCGTGAGGCGCGGTAGGAACCAATGAAGATCATCATCGGCGGAGCCGGTACGGTCGGGCGCCATCTCGCGGAAGTGCTCGCCGCCGGTGGCAACGATATTACGGTCATCGAGCAGAGTGCGTCCAGGCTCCAGGCGCTGGAGAACGAACTGGACATCGGCACGCTACGGGCCAATTGCGCGCACGCGCCGGCGTTGGCCGAGGCCGGCGTGTCCGGCTGCGACATGTTCGTCGCCGCGACGAACAACGACGAGGTCAATCTCCTGTCGGCGGCGGTGGCGTCGGCGATGGGTGCGGCGCGCTGCGTCGCTCGTATCCACCACCGGGCGTACTTCGACACCGAGGGTTTCAGCTACAAGCGACAACTCGGCATCGATCATCTTATCTGCCCGGAATACGCGACGGCGGTGGCGATCGCGCGCACGCTGCGCAACCCGGGGTCGCTGGCGGTGGAGAATTTCGCGCGCGATCAGATCGAGATGCAGGAGCTCAAGGTCAGCGACAACGCCAAGGCGCTGGGTGTTCCGCTGAGCGCATTGGTACTGCCCAAGGGCGTCCGCATCGCAACGGTGACGCACGGCGAACGGTCGTTCATTCCGGAGGCGTCGACGGCCATCGCGCGCGGCGACATCGTGACGCTGGTGGGAGAGAAGAGCCACTTCGACACGGCGCGAAAACTGCTTCAGCCCGAGAAGGTCAAGAAGAAGCACGTTGTGATCATGGGCGAGTCGGCGATGGGCGTGTGGTTGTGCCGGGCGCTTCGGCAGCGGCACTTCGCGGTGCGAATCTACGTGTTCGGGCGCGAGCGTGCCGAGGAGATCGCCGCGAAACTGCCGCACGTAACGGTGATCGTGGCCGATCCGGCCGAGCCGTCGGTCTTTGCCGAGGAGCACATCGCCGACGCGGACGCGTTCGTGGCGCTGACCGACGATGATGAGCACAACATTCTGGCGGCGGCGCACGCCAAGAGCGTCGGGACCAAGCTGGCCATCGCGGTCACCGCGCGTTCGACGTACTTGCACCTGTTGAAGCACGTCGGGATCGACCGGGCGTTCAGCCCGCGCTCGGTTGCGGCCAAGGAGATCCAGCTTCTGCTCGAGCCCGGTCCGGTTCGGGTGGTGGCCTCGCTGGTGGAGGCGACCGCCGATGTGTACGAGGTCGCGGTCGGCGCCAAGGCACCGGCGGCGGGCCTGGCGCTCAAGAACATCAACCTGCCCGGTCCGTGCGTCGTCGCCGCAATCCAACGCGGGGAAGACGTTCAAGTGCCGGGGGCTGACACCAAGATCGAACCCGGTGATTATCTCCTGGTCATCGGGCGGCGCGACATGAATAAGCCGCTCAAGAAGCTGTTCGCCGGCAAGTAGAAAACCGTGAACATTCCACTCATCGCACGACAACTCGGACTTCTGCTGATCGTGATGTCGGCTTCGATACTGGCCGTCGCCGCGTGGTCGTGCCTTCGGGTGATGCTCGGCGATTCGGGTGAGTCGGCAGCGCTTCGGGCGTTGATGACGACGGTCGCGCTCGGCGGTCTTGCCGGGGCGGCGTTGTGGTTCGGTCCGCCGCGGCGGTCGGAAGCGATCGGTCGGCGGGAGGCGATTCTGCTGGTGGCGATGAGTTGGTTCATCGGCGCGGCGCTCGGCGCGTTGCCGTTCAGGCTTTGGCCTGCGTACGGCGGAACGGAATTCGCGGGACACCCGTTTGCCGATTACGTCAACTGCTACTTCGAGACGATGAGCGGTCTGACGACGACCGGTGCGACGGTGCTCACCGACATTGAGGCACTGCCGCGGAGCCTGCTGCTGTGGCGGGCGTTGACACACTGGCTGGGCGGGTTGGGGATCGTCGTGTTGTTCGTCGCCGTGCTGCCGATACTCGGCGTGGGCGGCAAGCGGCTGTTTCGCGTCGAGGCGGCAGGACCAACGCCGGACGGTGTCACGCCGCGCATCCAGGAGACGGCGCGCGTGCTGTGGCTGATCTACCTCGGGCTGACGGTCGCCGAGATCATCGCGCTGCGGGTCGTGGGCATGGGGTGGTTCGATTCGGTGTGCCACACCTTTGCCACGCTGGCGACGGGGGGGTTCAGCAATCACAACGCGAGCGTGGCGGGCTATCGATCCGCGGGTGTCGATCTGGTGATTCTGGTCTTCATGGTGGCGGCCGGGGTGAACTTCGGGCTGTACTTCCAGCTATTGCGGCGGCGGTGGAAATCGGTGGTCGGCGATCCCGAGTTGCGTTGTTATCTGGGGATCATCCTCATCGGCACGATCGTGGTGGCGTGGTCCGTCCACGGACAGGCCTACAACACGACGACGGGCGAAGCGGCGGCGTCTGACATCGGATCGACACTTCGGTACAGCGCATTTCAGGTGGTCGGCGTGCAGACGACCACGGGCTTCTGCACGGCGGATTTCGATCAGTGGCCTTTCGTGGCCAAGGGCGTGATGCTGGCGTTGATGTTCATCGGCGGATCGGCCGGCTCGACCGGCGGCGGGCTGAAGGTCATCCGCTGTTTGATGGCCGTCAAGATCATGTGGGCGGAACTCGAGCACGTCTTCAAACCGCAGGTCGTGCGCCCGATCAAGATCGGCAAGGTGACCGTCGATCAGGACTTGAAGCACTCCACGGTGGTGTACATCCTGGGGGTCGTCGTGTTGGTGTTCCTCGGTGCGGCCGCGCTGATGGTGCTGGAGCGCGGTTCGTCGATCGATGCAACGACGTCGGTGACGGCGTCGATCGCCACGCTGAACAACATCGGCCCGGGGCTGGCGCGGGTCGGCGCCACGTGCAACTACGGCTGGTTCACGGCGGAGAGCAAGTGGCTGATGTCGGTGCTGATGGCGTTGGGGCGACTCGAGGTGCTGACCGTGATTGTCCTGTTCGCTCCGCGTTTTTGGCGAAGCGATTGATGTCCCCTCATTCCGCCGCCGGTTTCAGCAGCGCGAGGGCGAGCGATGCGGTGCAACGCACGCCGGTCGTGATGGTCGGCTCGGGGTCCGGCGCGAAGGTACTGGAGTGGATCGCGGGGAGCGGGGCTCCGCCGGGCACGCGGCTGGCATCGAATCGTTTTGCCTCGACCGCACCCAGCCAGAAGATGAACGACGGTACCTCGAGCTGGCGCCCGTATTGACCGAAATCCTCGCCGCCCATCACGGGGTCTACTTCGCGGACGCGATCGGGGCTGAGCACCCGGCGCAGCACCTCGATGGACGCGGCCGTTAACTCGGGGTCGTTGTACGTCGCGGGCGTGAATTCGCTCTCGCGAACGACGACTTCGGGATCTTTGGTGCATCCCATCGCGCGGCAGGTGTTGACGGTGACATCGCGAATGCCGTCGAGCAGGATGCGCCGTGTCTCGTCGGTGTACGAGCGCACCGTGATCTGCAGCCTCGCATCATTGGCGATGATGTTGTGCTTCGAGCCGGCATGGATCGATCCGACCGTGATGACGCCCGACTCGATGGGATCGACACGGCGCGAAACAATGGTTTGCAGCGCGACGACGGTCTGGGCGGCCGCGACGACGGGGTCGATGGCCTCGTGCGGTCGCGAGCCGTGCCCGCCGCGTCCGTGAACGGTGACGTCGACCGAATCCACATTCGCCAGGGCCCAGCCGGACGTGTATGCGACGGTGCCGGCGGGGGCCGACGCCGACACGTGCAGCGCCAGGCAGTAGTCCGGACGCGGGAAACGGTCGAACAAGCCGTCTTCGATCATCATGACCGCGCCGCGCCCTATCTCCTCGGCGGGCTGGGCCACGATCAGCACCGTGCCGCGCCACTTCGACCGTGTCTCGGCCAGCAGGGCGGCGGTCCCGGCCAGGCACGTCTGATGAACGTCGTGACCGCAGGCGTGCATCACGCCGACGGTGTGACCGTCGTCCGCCGGGCAGGTGGCGGTGCTGCGATAGGACAGCCCGGTTTCTTCGACGACGGGCAGTGCGTCCATATCGCCGCGGATGAGCACCGTCGGGCCCTCACCGTTGACGAGAACTCCGACGACGCCGTGGCCACCGACGCCGGTGGTCACCGCGTAACCGGCGGATTCGAGACGCGCGGCCATCTTTGCGGCGGACCGCTCCTCGTGCAGCGACAACTCTGGATGGGCGTGCAGGTCCTTGTAGTAGGCCAACAGATCGGGCAACGCCCGGGCAACCGTCACGTCGACGGTACGCGTAAGGTCGGAACGATACGCGGAGCGCACGCGTCCCTCACCCAACGCGGAGCACGCGCACACCATCGCCAACACCGCCGTGCAAAAAGCCTGCTTCATGCCTGATGGGCTATCCATGATCGCCTTCCAATGGGCTCGCCTGTTTGGGTAACTTCTTCTGATCCGATTGCAGCCGTCGTTCGACCTTCCTTACGTCCTCCGCGGCGGGCAAAGCTTCGGGCGTGATCCCTCGATCTCTCAGCAACGCTCGAACGTCTCGATTGTTCTTGACGTGCTCGTCGGTGACTCCGATTTCCGTCCGAAGATCGTTCCGCTTGATGTTGAAGTTCGTAATCTCGTTGGAGAAGTCCTTGGCTTTGATGGTGATGGTCGGCAGGAAATCGGCCAGCGGGCGCCCTTTGGGAACACCGAGCTTGCCCTTCATCCCGCTTGTAGTCACACCCCCGAAGAGCGCTTGATCACCTTTGCTTCGGATGCGTGCGAAGCTCTCGTTCGCCCGCAGGCGATCGAAGATGATCCCCGACAGTTCCTTCTCGGATTCGGAGAGTTTCCTGCGAGCGCTGACGCGTTCGGCATCTGCGAGGCGCTTCTCGATGATCTCCTGCCTGCGCGCCTGGACGGCGAAGTAGGTTTGGGCAAAGGCAATCGGATCCTTGGACGGATCGCCGTTCTGGGCAATCAAGTAACAGGCGTATCGCGTAAGGGCGATGTCCTCGATTTCGCGTTTGGCGCCCGAGCCCAATTCGACCATTTTCGTGATCCCAAGAAAATGGTCCCGTGGCTCATAACCGGCGTTTTTACAAGATGTTATGGCCTTATCAACAACCTTCGAGAAGTTCTCCCAGCGCCCATAGCGGAGGAGCACCTGCAGATCCCGAGCACACCAGTACTCGGTGCCGGTTTCGGCATCGCTCTGCACGATGTCCTCGAAGTTGGACCTGAGACGCTCAATGAGCTGACTGTCCATGATCTCACTCCTTGCGGACCTGAGGGTTGTGCCAACGTAGAATCAAAGCCTCTCGGTAATCGACTTGCCCTGCAGGAACATCTGGATGTAGTCGCGCCCGCCGGCTTTCGAGTTTGTGCCCGACATGTTGAAACCGCCGAACGGCTGCACGTCGACCAGGGCGCCGGTGCATTTGCGGTTGAGGTACAGGTTCCCGACGTGGAAGTCACTGCGAGCACGGTGCAGGCGGTCGCGATCGCGCGAGAAGAGTGAGCCGGTCAGACCGAACTCGGTGTCGTTGATGATCGCCAGCCCGTCATCGAAGCTCTTGGCTTTGATCACCGCGAGCACCGGGCCGAATATCTCTTCCCGGGCGATGCGCGCGGTTCGATCGACGTCCGCGATGATCGTCGGCGGGATGAAGTAGCCGCCCGATGGCACGGGTGTGTCGCCGAGCACGAGGCGCCCCTCGCCTTTGCCGACGCTGACGTAGTCGGAGATGCTCTTGAACGCGGCTTCGTTGATGACCGCGCTCATGGAGTAATTCTCCGCAGTCGTCGTATCACCCACGGTGATCTTGCGACTCTGCTCGACGATCCGGCCGACGAGGTCGTCGTAGACCTTCTCGTGGGCCACCAGTCGCGAACAGGCCGAGCACTTCTGCCCCTGGAAGCCGAACGCACCGGCCACCACGCCCGCCGCCGCCGCTGCGATGTCGGCCGTCTCATCGACCAGGATGCCGTCCTTGCCGCCCATTTCGAGGATGACGCGCTTGATCCAGATCTGCCCGTCGGCGACCTTGGCCGCCTGCTCGTTGATGCGCAGGCCGACCTCCTTCGAGCCGGTGAAGGCGATCATGCGAATGAGCGGGTGGTTCACGATCGTCTCGCCGACGTCGCCGCCGCTGCCGGGTACGAAGTTCAGCACGCCGGCCGGCAGCCCCGCTTCCGTGAGAATGTCGTACATCTTCGATGCCACCACCGGCGAGTCGCTGGACGGTTTCAGAACGACGGTGTTGCCCGCCACGATCGCCGCGACGGTCATGCCCATGGCAATCGCGAGCGGGAAGTTCCACGGCGGGATGACGCCGATCACGCCGAGCGCGACGTATTCCACGGTGTTGTCCTCGCCCGGAAACGGCGTCGTCGGATGCCGCCCGCCGAGCCGGATCATCTCGCGGGCGTAGAAATCGCAGAAGTCGATCGCTTCGCAGACGTCCGCGTACGCTTCGAGCCACGGTTTGGCGACCTCGTAGCACTGCCAGGCCGACAATTCGTAAACGCGGTCTCGCATGATGCGCGCCGCCTTGGCGAGCACCATCGCACGCTCTTCGGGTGGAACGCGCGACCACGTCTTGAACCGCTCGGCCGCTGCGCGAATGGCTCTGTCCGCCAGGTCGGCGTTGGCCTTGTCGACCTCGCCGACGACGCGATCACCGACGGCCGGGCTGAACGATTTGAAGACTTTGGACGACGTGACGGCCTGCCCGTCGATCCAGAGTGGATAACGTTTCCCGAGTTGCCCGCGTACCTCTTCGAGCGCCGCCAGCATCTGACTGCGCGGACCTTCCTGGGTGAAATCAACGTAGGGTTCGGGAGCATATGGTGTGAGCATCGCATTCAGCCTTTCAACTCTGGTGTTCCATCGTGCGACCAGCCGCAATCGCGGTTGCGCTGCGCGACGAGTCGGGTTGCCTCGTGAGAGTGTACGGTCGCCCCATGCCCACGCAAGGTCGGGTCGATCGGCTCCGCAGAGTCTGTCACTCCGGAGCGCGGCGGATTTCGTCCAGTCGTTCTCGCAGATCAGGCGGCAGGGTGGCCGCCAGATCGTGGGTGATCAGCTCGACGGACATCAGGTCACGGACGTGGACACGATCGATGTCGCGATAGGACTGCAACTTCATCCGCAGCAGCGCAGACAGATCGACGAAACTCAATCCGCTGCCCAGGCGCGTGGACTCCCGTGGATCCGGCGCCGCGTGCGTGTAATGTGCCCGGATCAACTCGTTGGCAATTACGACATGCACACCTGTCTTTGGGCTGGGGCGGTCCCGATCAATGAACATAGTCACACCCAGCACTTCGGCCGGAATCAGCCCGATCGGTTGAAGCGCCTCCTCGACGCCCGCCAAATCTCCACGTCGCAAAAGGATGTCCACGTCCTTGGTCGATCGCACCGCGCCGTCGTCGACCGTAGACACCCAGGCAGCCACCGCATTTCCCCCGATCACGGCGTACTCGATTCCGGCCGCGTCAAGTGCCCGACCAACGTCGTGCAGAAGCTTCTCAACGCGATCGACCGCCATCACATACCTGTGGAAAACCGGACAGAGTCCTTCGTCAACGGTGGCTGCATTGCCCATGGTCGTTCATCGCCAATCCTGTCAATGCGCGCGTGTGACCAGCCACGCCCTGATACATGGCATCATAACACAAGCAACCGAGTTGAGAACCCGTGCCGCGCGCGTGCGGCCGTGGTTTCGTCTGCGACGACCATGTCCGTGAACGAATCATACTTCGAGAGGTGACGCGTGTTTGAACCGCCGAGGTCGCAGAGAACGCGGAGAGGGAAGGGGAGGAGGGATCGGCGGGGTTGCGATTCGGCGGAAGCGGGGTGGGGCAGTGAGCCGTCGCTTGCCACGGGCGTCCCTCGCCCGATCCGATGGCGTCCGGTTTCCGCGAGGCCAGGAAGTAGAATCGCCCCCCTTTTTCCGTTACTGCTGGACGCACAACCCCGTATCGGTAGACTGGAAGCGTGCAACGCTACTCCAGCTATCTAGCGAACAACTCAGCCTACCCCGCGCCACGTGCGAGCCTCTCTTCGGACGGGCGTTGCACAACGCAGGTTGACGCGGGCATGCGCGAGGGTCTCACCATGCCACGATTCGCACTATTCTTGTTGTTGTTCCCATCAATTGTGTGCGCGGTCGACTTGTACGTCCCCGATGATTTCGTTGTGATTCAGGACGCCATCGACGCGGCGAACGAGGGAGATGTGGTCATCGTTCGGGATGGTGTGTGGACCGGGTTCTTCAACAAGGACTTGGACTTCAGCGGGAAGGCAATCACGGTTCGGAGCGAGAACGGGCCGGAGGATTGCATTATCGATTGCGAAGGTGTGGGACGGGGGTTCTGGATCCACCTGTCGGAGCCGACGGATGCGATTCTGGATGGCTTCACAATCCTCAATAGCGGCGACATGGGTGCGATATATGTGCAGAATGCCCAACCGACCATCAGAAATTGCGTCGTAAGGGACAGCCATGACATCGGTGTATTTGCGCGGGACAGTAACTCCCGAATCGCCAATTGTGAAGTCACTGGCGGCGATAGCGTGGGGATTTACGTAAAAGGCAACAATTCCAACTTGATTGAAAACTGCCGCATTACCGGAAACATAGGCGGGGGTGTTTTTTTGGTCCTGGGCCAGGGGCATTCTACACTCAGAAGCTGTCTGGTGATGGGCAACTCCGCCAGCCAAGGCGGTGGTGTCGCGATATTGGGGCGCACGACAGTCATTGAATGCACAATTGTGAACAACGTCGCGAGCGCCGAAGGGGGAGGAATACTGGCATCTAGCCCCGACATCATAATCCGCGGCACGACAGTTTGGGGAAACACCGCTCCCACCAATGACAACATTCACGTGCTCAGTGGGCCCCCACCACAAATCCGCTTCAGCAACATCCAGGGTGGCTACAACGGCCTCGGCAACATTGACGAAGACCCGATGTTCGTGGACGACTTTCACCTTGGCGACAACTCGCCTTGCATCGACAGCGGCGACCCGGATTTCGTACCAGAACCCAACGAAACCGACCTTGACGGAGACCCGCGAGTTGTGAACGGTCGTGTCGATATGGGCGCCGATGAGTTCACGGATTTCGGCGAGTGCGGCAACGGCATTGTCGAAGCAGGTGAAGAATGCGACCCGCCCGATGGCACAACGTGCGACGAAACCTGCCACCTCATCAACGACGTGGACGGCGATGGTGTTCTGGACGAAGACGACGTTTGCAGCAACACACCGCTGGCGATTCCCGTTGACGCGACGGGACGGCCCGTGGGGGACATCGACCTGGATTGCGATGTTGACCTCAGCGACTTCGCTGCACTCCAAGGATCATTCACTGGACCACTCGAATAACATGGCGGCGGGTCCGGCCGACGGATGCGCTGGATGTGCGCGGCTGCCTAGTAATCCTCGAGCCAGCGACGAAAAAGCAAAATGCCACTTTTCTCCACTGGGAGTAGGAACCAGCTCAGTTCGCCCCGATGAGTTCACGGATGTGCTGCATCACCTCTTCTCCCGACGCGGCCGTTCGGATGCGCTTGTCAGATGGCGATCCAAGATTCTCGACGTCCAGGATGAGGCGACCTGCTGGGGAGTCCTCGATGAATAGCCGCACTTGGTCCTCTTGATAACTCGGGAACCGTCGCGGACGGTGCATGAGGGCGAGAGATTTCAGCTTCCCGATGATTTCGTCCCTAACCCGGGAACCAAGCCGCTCGGCTCCGTAGGCATCGCGAATCTCTGCCACAAGCACCGTCAGCACGCCCGCATGCTCCTGGACGGCGTCTCTCAATTCTTCCAGGCTACCATAGCTCATCTCGATATTCCTGATGGATTGCCTCAACTCAATGCTCTGATAGAGCCGTCCAACCTAACATAAGGACAAACACCATACGCCAAACGTCCCGTGTATCTCTTGTTGCTAATCGGGTTTGCAGCGTCGTTCACGCAGGCTGGCGCGCGGTGTCGATGCGACAGACCGTTTCTTATCGCGACACGGCCGTTCGGATGCGCCTGTCGGCTTGCGGTCCAAGCCCCTCGGCGGCCAAGATGAGCCAACCTGCCGGAGAGTCCTCGATGAATACCCGGACCTGGTGATCTTGAGACCCGGGGAATTCTCGCGGACGGTGCACGAGGCCGAGGGAGTTAAATTCGCAGCTGATCTTCTGGCAAACCACGCGACCAAGTCGCTCGGCTCCGTATGCGTCGCGAACCTCTCCCGCACGGACCGTCAGCACGCCCCGATTCTCCCGGACAACGTCTCTCAGTGTTTCCATGGTACCATGACCCATCTCGTCACTCCTGATTGGACTGCCTCGATTCGCTGTCCCAATAGGCCGCACCAACATCTTCTATAAGGGTAACATTTAAGCCTACTCTGTCAAGTTTATTTTTTAGTTTTAAGATGTTTCGGGTGCGGGTTCTTGCGGGACGGCACGTGCGAGGCGGATGCGCTGTCCTTTTCGCCGCGTTCAATGGGTGGGCACCGGCTCACTCAGACGCGGCGAAGTGCCGGAGGATCAGCGCTCGCGATGCTCCCACCAGACGAGTGTGCCGACAATGAAGAAGCCCGTTGCGGCGAGTGGAATCTGCCGTTGGCGATCCCACGTCCCTGGCCACACGCGCCGTGGCCGCCCCATGCCCACGCAAGCGTGGGCATGCCACCCACGAGGGGGTGCGGGCGAACGTCATCGCCCCAGTTCGCGGCTCCGTTCATACGCGGCCAGAACCGCTTCGACGAGATGGTCGAATACCTTGTTCTCGCGCATCGATGCGAGCGCCGCGGCCGTCGTCCCGCCGGGCGAAGTAACCTTGTCGCGGAGCACGCTCGGCGAGTCGTTCGTCTCCAGCAGCATGCGGCCTGCGCCGAGGCAGGTTTGCTTGGCCAGCAGCTCCGCCTGCTGCTTTGGGAGCCCGGCGCGG
>JAJDDR010000052.1 GCA_029260255.1 Phycisphaerae bacterium | reverse complement strand
GGGTCGGTATCATCGACGTGGGTCCGGAATCGACGAGGCCGGGGTCGGATCCGGTTTCGGCGGCCGAACAGATCGAGCGCATTGAACCCGTCATTCGCGGCGTTCGCCGCACCCATCCGGGGATGCCGATATCCATCGACACGCGCAGCGCGCGGGTGGCGCGCGCGGCGATCGATCTGGGCGCGGACATTATCAACGACGTGTCGGCGTTGCGTGATGACGCGTCGATGGCGGCGCTGTCACGCGAGACGGGGACGCCCGTGATTCTGATGCACATGCGCGGCAACCCGAAGGTGATGCAGGCCGGCTTGACGGACACGGCGTACGGCAACGTGGTGGCGGAGGTTGGGGCGTTTCTGACGGAGCGCATCGGTTGGGCGTTGGATGCCGGAATACCGCGTGACCACATCGCGATCGACCCCGGTATCGGATTCGGCAAGACCGCGGAGCACAATCTTTCGATTCTGGGGCGTCTCGATGAATTGGTCAGGCTTGGTTGTCCGGTTCTGATCGGGGCGTCGCGGAAGCGGTTTCTTGGGGCGACTTTGGATGGACCGAATCCGCAAGAGCGTCTGTTTGGCTCGCTCGCCTGCGTGGCGGCGGCTGTGTTGGCCGGCGTACACGTGATTCGTGTACACGACGTGCGCGCAAGCGTCGAAGTCGCAACCGTCGCGCACGCCATTCGTCGGGCGCGGCGCTGAGCGTCCCGGCGTTGTGACCGTGGCAGCGGCGGTGGTGCGGCGAGCCTATCGTGCGCACGCAGTGCTGGGCACGCCGCTCGGCGGGTCAATCTCCCACCTCCTACGGGGAAGGATGGGCCACTCGGCGCCCGAGACGAATCTCTTCAATGTTCGCAGATTACGCAGAAGAAGAGTGAGCGCTCGACGAAGCACATCTTGAAACGGACACCTCTGACGGGATGATGAGGCCGGAGGTGCAACATGTCAGATCGGGCGAAGTATTGGCAGCGGTTGGTGGTTGCGTGGGAGAAGAGCGGGCTGAGCCAAGCGGAGTTCTTCCGGCGTCGCGAGGTCAAGGCCGTGAACCTCGGTGGGTGGAAGCGAAAGCTGGAATCGGCGTCCAAGACACATCCACGGGCCAGCCGATCCTGGATCCCCAGCCCGACGTTCCGCCGCTGCCGTCCCGGTACAAAAACTCGCCGCCGCGTCCGCGCCGCTCGTGTCCAACGATCCTACTGCGGACCGGTGAATTGGGCCTGAAACGAGCCGAAGTCGAGCAGGTCCACGTCGCCGTCGCCGTCGAGGTCGGCCGAGCACGGCTCCGGCGGCGTGGAGCCGAACTCGTACGGCCCCATGTCGATCACGTCGGGGAACCCGATACCGGTGTCCGCGGTGCCCGGGTCATCCACGATCCGCTGATTGCCATCCAGATCTCGAAGCGTTGACGCGCTCAGGCCCGCGTCGATGCACGGCGAGCCGGCTTGCAGACGCAGGTTATCATCGGGCGTGCCCGGCACGCCGTCCGGTCCGTCGGCGTCCACGAAGAGCGGCGCGACGGAGAGATTTCCTACTCCCGCCCAGCCGCCTTGGGCACAGGTATAGGTGGCCGTAGTCGTAGCGTTATCGTACTCGTAGATTTGCGACCCGACGGGGGCCGAATTGCCCCAGAGGATGCAGTTGGTCAGCGCTACACTGCCGTTGTCGAAGGAGTGGTGCAACCCGCCGCCGCTGTAGGCAGAGTTGCCGGCAAACGTGCAGTTGATCAACGTCGGGCTGCTGTGGCCGTTTTCCATCCCGCCACCGTGGAGGGCGGAGTTGCCGGCAAAAGTGCAGTCGATCAGCGTCGGGCTGCCGAAGCTGTTCCGCATCCCACCACCCGCGCTGCTGGCCGAGTTCCCGCTAAAAAAACAGTTGATCAGCGTCGGGCTGCTCTGCCAATTTCGCATCCCTCCGCCAGACTGGGCATCTCCACCTGTGACCGTGAATCCATCTATTATGGTGTCCGGTCCCTCACCACTCTCGCACGTGATGACAGTGCCACCGCCGTCCCCATCGATGACGGTCACGTCAGGACCGTCGGTGCTGCTGAGCGTGATGACCTTGCCGAGGAGGTTGATGCGCTCATGGTAAGTACCAGGGCTGACTTCGATCTCGTCACCGGCGGTTGCATGGTTGATCGCGAGTTGGATGGTGCCGTGCCACGTGTCCTGCGTGACGTTTTGAATGGCCTCACACTCCTCCGGAACGCCGTCGCCGTCGGGGTCCGGCTCGCATTCGTCCGGTATGGCGTTCGCGTTGCAGTCCAAGCTGGTTCCAGCTGTTATGTCGCACTCGTCGGGCGTATCGTTGGTGTTGCAGTCCGGGCTTGTTCCGTCAGTCATATCACATTCATCGGGCACTTCGTTGCCGTTGCAGTCGGGGCTGGTTCCTTCGGCTATGTCCCGGGCATCGTGCAGGCCGTTGTCGTTGCAGTCAAACCAATGTTCGTCGGCGCCCATGTCCACTGTGGGGGTGCTGTCGCCGTCGGCGTCGGCGACTCGCGGGTCGCCTTCGAAGTCTTGGGGCAGCGACTCGGAGTGGTCGCCGTCATGGTCCTGGTCGAATGTGTCAGCCGGTAGGGCGGTATCGTCGCCGGTGTCGACGCACGGCGAGTCGATCAACAGGTGCAGGTCATCATCGGCCGTGCCGTAGGTGTTGTCCGGGCCGTCGGCGTCGACGAGCAACGGGTCAGCGACGATGTTGCCGGTCCCGGGGTGGGAGTCCTGAAGACAACTGTAGGACACGCTCGCACTGCCGTACACATCCTGCGGCTCCACGTGGGCGGTGTTGGCGTGGAACACGCAGTTGGTAACGGTGGTGGCGCCGCCCGAAGCGTGCACGCCGCCACCCCAGGCGTTCAGTTCGTTGATGGTGCTCGCGGAGTTGCCGGCGAAGGTGCAGTTGGTGACAGTCAGCGTGCCGGCCTCGCTTGCGATCCCGCCGCCATAGGCGTGGGTGCTGCCCGGAAACACCGAGGCGGACCATGCCGAGTTGCCGCTGAACGTCGTGTTGATCACGGTGGTGTCGCCGCCGACGCTGTAGATCCCGCCTCCGCGGGCGACGGCGTCCGTTCCCAACAGGTTCGCCACCGCTGAGTTGCCCGCAAAGACGCAGTCAAGAACGGTTGCGTTGCTGTCGCTCAAGAACGCACCCCCACCGTAGGCCGTGATAACCGTTCCCTCGCCGACGGTGTTGTCGATGAACGTGCATCCCATGACAAGCGGGCTGCCCTGGTGGATGTACATGCCGGCGCCGCGGGAATCCGGCGAGTCCGTCGCCCGATTTCCCTGGAAGATGCAGTCCACCACCGTCGGACCGCTGCCGGAGATGTTCATGCCGCCGCCGTCGACCGCCCGGCCGCCGGTCATGGTGAAGCCCCGCAGAACCGTGTCCGATCCTTCCCCGCTGCCACACGTCACGACAGTGCCGCCGTCGCTGCCATCGATGATTGTCGTGGCGGCACCGTCGACACTGCGCAGTGTAATGGCTTTGCCCAGCATGTTGATGCGTTCGACGTACGTCCCCGGATCGACCTCGATCTCGTCACCACCGACGGCCGCGTTGATGGCCTCCTGGATCGTCGCGTAATCCGTGCCCGTGGTGATGTTGTGGACGGGCAGACCCCCGCCTCCGGCTCGCGCAGCCGTTATGAGTGAAGCAGGCGCCAGCGTCGCCGCGACAAGAACCAGACCGAGAGCGACACGAGTCTTCATTTCCATTCTCCTGCGTACGATGTCCGCTGTTCGTGTGCTCCAACACCGTGGCTCGTGATACACGCTGAGCGAATCCGCACATCAGACCGTGGTCCACGAGTCCGCCGACCCACAAATAGACAGTGCCTTCATCATTGTAACAGGTTTTGTCACCGGATTGACACACCTCTCCCGCTCTCGGGGCGCCCCTGCTCCCATAATCCGCGCCGCTGGATAGGGGGCGGCCTTTCATGTTCAGCGGCGACTCTGGTGGAGCGATCAGACCAGGCGGCCCGGTTGGTGTGCCACCGCCTCTAGATGTACTTCGTCGTACGCTCACGAAGAAGAGTGAGTCAGACGCAGACGCGGAGTTCTGAATCTGCGCAATCTGCGTAATCTGTGGAGGCACGAGCTCGAATACGCGTTCTGTTCGTGTGTCCCCCACGGCTAAGGCCATGGGCCACCCAGTTAGGACCGGAGATTGAACCGCAGAGCACGCGGAGACCGCTGAGAGTGGCGAATGGGCTGCTCTCGCAAGATCCTCATCGGTCTCTGCACTCTCTCGACTGTTTCCCCTGTGATTTACACGAGGGCGGAGATGCCAGTCCGTTCGACCTGCTCGTGTTTCGCCAACTGACCAACGGCGTGTCACTGCAGGCCACCCAAGTGTGGATCCAGGTAGCACTGCCGGCCCGCCCGTAGTGCGCCGCGAGCGGATACGATTCACGGGTGCCCCATTCTTGCGCGGCGAGCGTGGGGCACCGACGTTTCGGCGCGAGGATGGAGAACCGGGCGGTTCGGACATGATGTCCGTCCCTCACCCTTTGCCCTCGGCGAAGAATGGGGCACCCGCACCCAGGCGACTGGGAGCGGCGAGACAGCGGTTGCGGGTCCTGGCTATTTGTTCTCCTGTTTCTCTTTCGACGCGGCGTCTTCGGCCTGTTTGACGACGGACTCCGGGGGCGCAAACCTGTCCTTCGGCAGATCGACGTTTTGTTCGATGGATTCGCGCGTGATGATCATCTCCTGCGTCATGCCGCCCATGGTCACTTTGCGCGTGACCTTGTGGGCGTAAAGAATCCCGCCGATCTCCCTGTATCCTTGGATCACCTGCACCTCGGTCGCGGGACCGACACCGCTGTCGATGTCTTTCTCAACGCCGCGTTTGAGCCAGGTGCCCTTCTCGAAGTAGGCGGCAATCTCTGTGCCGTGCTTTGGCTTCTGGAGCAACTTGTAGCAGGGCACTTTATTGAACTCCGTCAGTTCGACGCACTTGACCTCTTCGTAGATCTTGCGCCAGTTGAGTTGCGCGTTAAAGACGGCTTCTGTCCGGAGGGAGTCTCGCTGGGCGCCGTCCAGGAGCTGCCCGCCGCCCCAGGCGAGATCGCCGTCCGTGCCCTGCACCATGGTGCCCGCCATGCCGGTCTCGATTTCGACGACCAGATTGTTCGGCGCGGCGGCGTATTGGATGAAGGGCATCGCCTGTCCCATGGCGGCGACGGTGATCTTTCCTTTGGTGACGGTGTTCTTGATGCGCAACAGCGTGGATTTGCCTCCGATGCTCTTGACGAAGTTGTCCATCACCTGCTCGCCGGTGGGGAGCTTCTCGTCGGCGATAGCGCCGGTGATGGTCGTAGCGATAATCGCAGCGGCGAGCGCGGCGGTGAAGCGTCTGGTAGCAGTCATCTGATCAATCTCCGATCCCGTCATCGACGGCGCACGGATCGATGCGTCCGCGCCGATGCCGGGCTCACGCTAACTTCTCTCACCGGTTTCTTCGGCGACACACTCACCCTGTCCGGCGACGATCCATTTCAACCCTTCAGCATCCACTTGAGCATGTCACGAAGCCCGGCGCCGCGACCCTGCATGAGGATCCCGATGCGGAACACGCGTCCCGCCGCGAACACACAGAGGACGGTGGTCGCGAGCACCAGGGTCACACCGACGATCGGCTGCCAGCCGGGGATTCCAGGCGGTATGGCCTGCCGCGTGAGCATCAGCACCGGTGTCACCGGCGGGAAAAACGAAACCAGGGTGGCCATGGTGCTGTTGGGCTCGCGAATGACGCTCTCGAGCAGCAACATGGGCACCATGATGAGAATCATGAGCGGTGTCAAGGCGGTCTGGGCTTCTCGATGGTCGGAGCAGGCTGCGCCGACGCCAACGAAGACGGCGCCGTACATGAGCACGGCGAGAATCTGGTAGACGGCGAACCAGCCCAGCAGATGCATGGGGAGCAGGCTGAGGATGCCGCGTTCGTAGGCGACTATCAACCCGCCGGCGAGATAGAGCGTCACGATGGTCAGGGACACGCCGACCATGCCGATGAGTTTGCCCATCATCCAGCGGAAGGGGTCGACGCAGCCGAGCAGTACCTCGGCGATGCGCTGGAGTTTCTCCTCGAGAACGCTTTGGATCAGCGGTCCGGCGGCGGTCATGATGACCATGAACAGCAGGATCACGAGGATGATCGGGACGACGACGCTGATGGTCTGGCTGATTTCCTCGGCGCGGGTGATCTCGCCGGTTGTCTGGTTTCGGTCCAGGAGCCCGAGTTGGTCGATGGCGGCTGGTTCGAGGGCGCGACTGACCTGATCGGCGTCGAGGCCTGAGTCGTGGAACCGGATGGACTGCACCACGTCGTTGATCGTCGTTTTGAGCCAGACATGCGTCTCGCGGTAAGTGGGGGAGTTCGTGTAATACTTCACGGTGGCGTGATCGGGTTTCTCGGATTCGGGCGCGAGGACGTCGCGGCCGATTTCGACGAACGCGAAGAGCGTGCCCGCGCGAACGCGCTCAGACAGGTCGAAGAGCACTTCGTCCGGCGCCTGCGGGTTCGGGGCGACACGCTGGAGCAGGAAGCGCGGGAGCATCTGTTCGGGGTCGCCGCCTTCCGCCGGCTCGGTGAAGATGTCGACGGCGTTGCGTGATTCAGCCGCTGCGGCAAGGGCGTCGTAGATCGCTCCGCTGTGGTCGACGATGGCGACGCGCTTGTCGCTGATGTCCATGCTGGTGTCGCCGAACAACTCCTCGGCAATGAAGCCGCTGCTCATCAGAACGGGCATGAGCAGGATGGTGATGATGAACGCCTTGGAGCGGACCGCGGCAAGGTATTCACGAATCGCGACGACAATTATCTTACGCATGTTGCGTCTCCTGCGACTCGGGACCGGCGATGCGCACGAAGACGTCGTGGAGCGAGGGGTGGGTCCTCTCGAAGTGGTCGACGCGACCACGTTCGAGGAGCTTTCGCAGGATGTCCTGGGTGTCGGCCCCTTGCTCGACGCGAAGTTCCTGGTATTGCCCGAAATCGCTCACGCCGACCACGCCGGGCAGGCCTTCAAGCGTCTTGCCGTTGAGTTCGACACGCACGCGCAAGGTGTCGGTGCCGTAGGCGGCTTGGATTTCGGCGAGTGAGCCGTCGAGCACCTTGCGGCCATTGCAGATCATGAAAATGGCGTCGCACATTTTCTCGGCGACGCTCATGTCGTGCGTCGAGAGGATGACGGTGGCGCCGTCGCGGCGGAGTTCGAGGATCACGTCGCGCAGCAGGTTGGCGTTGACCGGGTCGAGGCCGGTGAAGGGTTCATCGAGGATGATGAGATCGGGCTTGGCGATGACCGCGGCGATGAACTGGACCTTTTGCGCCATGCCCTTGGACAGTGCTTCGACCTTCTTGTTGCCCCATTCGGCGAGATCGACGCGTTCGAGCCAGCGGTCGATCTCACGGCGGGGGTTGCGATAGCCCTTCAACTCGGCGTAGAAACGGAGTGTGTCGCGCACCTTCATGGTCTTGTACAGACCACGCTCCTCCGGGAGATAACCGACGCGCTCGGCGGCGGCGCCCTTGCCGATGACGTCTTCGCCGAAGACGCGGACGGCGCCGGCGTTGGGGTAGAAGTTGCGCATGATCATGCGGAGGGTTGTCGTCTTGCCGGACCCGTTGGGACCGATGAAGCCGTAGACCGACCCGGTGGGAACGCAGAGCGTCAGGTTGTCGACGGCGACGTGCGTTCCGAATCGCTTGGTGACGTTTGTGAGTTCGACGGCTGCGGCCACGCGTTGTGTATCCGGATGGTCTGTTTCAGAGGACAACCACGGCGACCCATCTTAGCGACTGTGCGGTCGTCGCGGGTGCGACGATGTGTGGATACTTGTAAAAATGTTTCAACAAATAAGATACGACTGATGGGTTGTGAGCTGCCGCGGCCTGGGGTACGCGTATCCGGGACGAACCGGCGCATTCGAGATGGACGCGGCGCCGGCCGCCCGGCGTTTCTTGGTGAAGGAGATCGAGTCGTGAAGTACATCACATCCTGCAAAGTGGCCTTGGTGTCGGCGATCGTGTGTTGCTGTGTGACGACGGGCTGCTCGTACATTTCGATTCCTAGAGTCAAGATCGAAGAGCAGGTGACGTTGACGCTGCCGGCCGAGGGTGCGCGATCGCTCGATGTTCAGACACACAACGGGAATGTCGAGATCGCGGCAAACGGGGAGATCGACGAGTTCGTTGTAGTGGTCAAGAAACAGGCTCGGGCGCGGTCGATGGAGCGCGCGGCCGAGTGCATGGAGGCCATCGAGCTGATAACGGACTCAACGGGTGGCAGGCAGCGTCTGGCGTGGAAGTGGAACACGGCGCGTGCGTCGGATTGGAGCGCGAGCGTCTCGTTCGACGTCGAAGCGCCGGCGCGTCTGTCGAGCGCGGTGAAGACGCATAACGGGCGTATCACCGTGACGGGCATGGAAGGCGACTGCCATCTGATCACACACAACGGCCGAGTCAATGCGGAGACGTCGGGCCGCAAGGTGGAGGTCGAGACGCACAACGGCTCGATAACATTGAAAAACGCCGGATAATCAAGCCATTCCGGGTGATCGCGGATCTCGTTTGCAGTTGCATCCGACCCCGGCAGGTGCTATTCTTAAGCAAGGTAACTACTTCGGAGTTTCGGTCCGTCGAGGATCATCCGATCGACCGGTCACGGAGGGCGTTTCTGTTGGATGCGTGTCGTCGCCCGGCTCCGCGGCACGTCCCGGAGGTCGCCTGACAAGCCCGAATGGCGTTCAACACGCCGGGTTGTCCGAGCGCAGGAAGGGTGGGGGTAAAATGACACGGGCGCAATGCGACGAAGGGGGAAGCGTGAGTGCATATCAGCGTGTGGCGAAGATGTCCGTTGGCGGCGTCGCGGTCAGAAGTTCTAGTTCGGGAAGGGCGTTGCTGGCAGTGGCAGTTGCTCTGTTTGCGCCGGGCGGATTGACCGCTTTCGGCGACGAAGTGTCGGGCGTGGTGCTCGAAGCCGGGAGCCTCGTGCCGCTGAGCGATGCGCTCGTATCCCAACAGGCGGTCGGTTTGCGGACTCGTACGGCGGCGGATGGTACATTCACGCTGCGGACAACCGGTTCGTTCGACTTGGTGATCGTCGCCGCCAAGAAGGGGTACTTCCACGGATCCGTCATTGTGGACGCGCCGACAGGGCCCATCGAGATCAGCCTTGATCGTGTTCCCGAGATGAACGACCCCAAGTACGCGCTGGCGAGCCCGGAGTTCTGCGAGATGTGTCATCCGGATCAAGCCCAGCAGTGGTATTCGATGCCGATGGGAAACGCCGGGATCAACACATGGGTACACGACATGTACAGCGGTCTGGGTACGCCCGGCGGGATGGGCGGATTCGTCTACCAACGCGACTCGGTGCATGCCGCGAGCAACCCGAACGCGCAGTGCGCCGCGTGCCACCAACCGGAAGGCTGGATCGTGGAGCCGTTCACGGCGCTGGCCGATCCAACGGCGCCGCCCACGCCGGCGTCGGTGCACGGTGTTCTGTGCGACGTGTGTCACAAGATCGCCGACGTGGACGAGTCCAAGCTTCATTTTCCCGGAATTTACCCTGGCGTGGTGAAGCACACGCGGCCGACGAGGCCCTGGTTTCCCCAGGTCCAGTACGGCGTGCTCGGCGATGTGAGCTTCTGGGAATACGACCTGATGCGTCCCTCGTATCAGCCGCAGCTAGTGGCTGAAGTCTGCGCCGTATGCCACCAGTACAGGAACGACCCTGCCGGGGACCAGACGTTTACGGGTGTTCTCGTTCAGTCGACGTACAGCGAATGGGCTTCGAGTCCTTACGGTGTCGTTGACTCGCCCGAGTACAAGAGTTGCGTGACGTGTCACATGCCGCCATACGGCTCGACGCAGGTGTGCGGGTTCATCGATTACCCGCGCGACAGCGACACGATCCGCTCGCACGACATCCGCGGGACCACTCCGGTGTACCTCGAAATGGCGGTTGATCTGCACATGACGACCCAGCGTACCGGGAACGACATCGAAGTCGAGGTCCGAATCGCGAACACGCAGACCGGTCACCACGTTCCGACCGGTGCGATCATGCGGAACATGATTCTCCTGGTGGAGGCGTGGCGGCCGCAGGACGGGCTGACCCTTGCGCACACGGGTGCGCAGATGGTACACATGCTGGGAGGGATGGGCGACCCGGCTCAGGGGTACTACGCCGGGCTTGCCGGCAAATTGTACGCCAAGGTCCTTCACAACGCCGACGGCATGGCGCCCACGTTCTGCACCGAGGCGACGGGCATCGCGTTCGACAACCGCATCCCGGCCACGCAGAGCGACACGACGAACTACACATTTTCGGTGCCCGGCGGCGGCGGACCGGTGCAAGTTCGCGCCCGGCTCATTTATCGTCGCGCGTACCGCCCCTTGACTGACATGAAGCAATGGGAGGAGGACGGTCACGGCAACCCGTTGGCGGACCTCCAGCCGCCTGACTACGGACAGTTGATGGAGAGCGCGGAGCATACGATCGAGCTGCTGGCGGGCGACTTCGATGGAGATGGCGACGCCGATCTGGATGATTATGCGGCGTTCATCTCGTGCGCGACCGGACCCGGTGGCGGACCCGTCGAGACCGGCTGCAGCGCCAAGGACTTCGACGCCGACGACGACGTGGACGTTCTCGACTTCGCCGCGTTCCAACGCGCCTTCACGGGAACACCGCACTAGTTTCAGGGCGAATCCGGCGCGCCTCCCATGTCTACTCCGGCGGTGCGTAGCGCGCGATGATCGCGTCGGCGGTCTTGATGCCGTCGATCGCGGCACTGATGATGCCGCCCGCGTAGCCGGCTCCCTCTCCGGCGGCGTAGAGGTTGTCGGTGCCTTCGAGCGTGCGGCGTTCCTTGTCTCGCGGGAAGCGAACGGGGGAGCTGACGCGGGTTTCGGGAGCGGTGACGATGGCGTCCGCGCCGGCGAATCCGGGCATTCTACGATCCAGAAACTCGAGCGCATTGGCGATGGCGGCGCTGATGTCGGGCGGGATGATCGTGCGGATGTCGGTCCATCGGCCGCCGAGCGGATAGCTTACATGGAGTGCGCCGTCCGATGGGCGTCCGGCAAGGAAGTCGGTGGCTCTCTGGGCGGGGAGTTCGTAGGTTTCACCGGTGGCGAGAAACGCCTTCTTCTCCAGGCCGTGCTGCACGTCGATGCCGGCGAGCGGGTTGCTCGCCGTTCCGCCGTTGCCAGTGCCGCTCACTGGGGGAGCGGTGACGACCAATCCGCTGTTGGCGAAGCCGCTGCCGCGGTTGGCTTTGCTGGCGCCGTTGGTGGCGATGAGACCGTGGCTTTCGATCGTCGGCAGGATCATGCCGCCGGGGCACATGCAGAAGCTGTAGCAATCGCGTCCGTCGCCCGCGGCGCCTTTGGCGACGACGTGGTATTCGGCGGGGGGCAGCCTGTCGTGCCCGGCCATCTGACCGTACTGCCAGCGGTCGACGAGCGCTTGCGGGTGTTCGATGCGTACGCCGAGCTGGAACGGGCGCGGTTCGACGGTCAGGCCGCACTTGTGGAGCATGCGCGTCGTGTCGCGGGCGGAGTGCCCGATGGCGAGTATGACGGGTCCTGCCTGTCGGGGCTGTCCGTTGACGAGGATCTTTCTGACATCGCCGTCCTCGATGACGAGATCCGAGACCTGCGATTCGAAGCAGACCTGCCCGCCCTCACGTTCGACGTGCTCGCGCATGTCCTTGCAGATCGACGGCAGCCTGTCGCTACCGATGTGCGGTCTGGCGTCGGTCAGGATGTCGGGGTCGGCGCCGTGGCGGTAGAACCACTTCAGCACGGTTCCGGCGAGGGGGTCGCTGACGCGGGTGTAGAGCTTGCCGTCGCTGTAGGTTCCCGCGCCGCCTTCTCCGAACAGCAGGTTGGACTGGGGGTTGAACTCGCGTTGTCGGTAGAATTTTTCGAGAACGTCACGGTGCCTGCGGCGCACATCAACTCCGCGCTCGAGCACAATCGGCCGGTAGCCGAATTGCGTCAGTCGCAGGGCGGCAAACATCCCGGCCGGGCCGAAGCCCGCTATGATGGGTCTTTCTCTGAGCGTTTCGCGCCCGGGCGCGGGCTCGGCGGGCGTTTCCGGGCGTAGTTCGATAACGTCTCGGGACGAGAGCCGTTGCACGCATCTGCGTTCATCGCGCTGCCCCCCGTCGAGCGCAACCTCGACGTGGTAGACGAAGTGAATCTCGGTCCTGACGCGCGCGTCGAGAGATCGCCGCACTGGGGCGTACGCGCGGATGGCGCTGCGGGAGACCTTGAGTCGCTTTGCGACCGCGGCGGCGAGCCGGTCCTCGGGCTCGTCCAGCGCGAGTTTGATGTTGCGGACCAACAGTGCCATGGTCGGTTCATTGTCGCGGTTGGGGGCGATGATGCAACCGTGTGTACGGAATCGTCCGCGCTCGGGGTGTGACCAGCGATTGTGGCATGCCAAGGGTAGGGCGGGTTCGACCCGCCTTCTTGCACGATTGCGGCGGGTAAAACCCGCTCTACCGCATGTGCCCGGCCGACGATGCCACAAAGAATGGCCACACCCCCGCGCTCGTGGCGTCGCTGTCGACATGGGGTGCGCCTGCCACTAGATTGGTTGCCCACGATGCGAGCCTCGTGTCGCCGCGCGGTGCGTGGGCGGGCAATTGGATTCCGAAACGACTACGCAGGAGGCGCTGAATGCGCGGTTCTCGATTTTCGGAGGGGTTCAGTCGATGTGCCGTCGCCGTCGTCTTTTCACTGGTGATGGCGGGGCGCGTGGCGGGAGAAGTTGAGTTTCCGTTGGCGATCACCGGCGCGACGGTGGTCACGGGCGACGGGACAATCATCGAGAACGGCGTCATCCTCATCGAGCGGGGGCGCATCGTCGATGTCGGGCGCGATCTGTCGCCGCCGGCGGGTGCCGAGGTGATCGAGGCGTCCGGCATGATCGCGTACCCGGGGTTCATCTCGGCGCATTCACAACTGGGTATGGCCGATGAGCCGCGAAGCGAAGAAGACCGGCAGCGGGTGGAGGACGCGAACCCCGACCATCGCCAGCGAGCGCTGCCTGAGACGCGCGCGGCGAACCGTCGCGGGATCCACCCGGAATTCGCGGCTCACGAACATTTTGACGGTAGCGTCGATGCGATTGACGCGTTTCGGAAGTCGGGGTTCACGACCGTGCTCGCTGCGCCGCGGGGCGGGATACTCGGAGGGACGAGCGCGCTGGTCAACCTCTCCGGCGCGCCGTTGCGGCGGGCGCTGGTGTCTACCGGAGTGGCGCAGCACGCGTCGTTCGAGCCGTGGGAGCCGGGAGAATACCCGCGGTCGCTGCTCGGGGCGTTCGCGAGTTTTCGGCAGGTCCTGCTCGATTCGCAGCGTTCGGTGGAAGTGGAACGGTACTACGAGCGCCACCCGCGGCAAGCCGAGAGACCACCGGTTGACGCGGCGATCGTCGCGCTGAGACCGCTCTTGACCGGCGACATGCCGTTGATCTTCGAGGCAAACAGCGAGCATGAGATTCGCCGGGCGCTGGACCTCGCCGGCGAGTTCGATCTCCGGGTCATCATCAGCGGTGCCATGGAAGCGTACAAGGTGATCGGTCGGATCAAGTCGGACGGCGTGCCGCTGATCGTCAGTTTGAAGTTCGATGAGGAACCGGAATACGGGAAGGAGAACGCGGGCTCGAAGAAGGGCAAGAAGGACACGGCGAAGGAGGATCGTGTCTATGAGCCGCTGAAGCTGCGGCAAGAGCGGCGGCGTCTTTGGGAAGAGCAGGTGGCCAATGTGATTCGGCTTCATGAGTCGGAAGTCGAGTTTTCTCTGAGCACGCGGGGCTTCGAGAAGCCGGAGGAATTCCTGGAGAATCTGCGTAAGGTCCTGGATCGCGGTTTGCCGGTCGATGCCGCGATTGCGGCGCTGTCGCGGGCACCGGCCGAGCTGTTTCACCTCGAGCAACAGCTGGGACTCATCGAGCCGGGGTACGCCGCGAATATCGTCGTGATGACGCGGCCGCTGAGTGACAAGAAAACCAAGACCCGTTACGTCATCGTGGACGGCGAGAAGACAGAATACAACGGCGAAGCGAAACCCGCCGAATCGAACGCCGCGGACGATGCACCGGAGGAGGACGAGTCCGACGAGATTGCGGACGCGGCGGTGGAACCGGGTGCGACGGATGTCGACGACGTTGTCTGGCGGTGTGAGATTGAGTCCGACCGCATTCCGAAGATTCACACTGGCGGCGACGTGCTGATCCGTAACGGGACGGTCATCACGGTGTCAGGACCGGTGCTCGCGGAGACTTCCGTATTGATCCGCGATGGCAAGATCGTGGAGATCGGACCGGACCTGACCGTGCCGCCCGGTGTCACCGTGATCGATGCCGCCGGCCGCTTCGTGATGCCCGGCATGGTGGACTGCCACTCCCACATGGCGGTTGACGGTGTCAACGAAGGGTCGCTGTCGGTGACCGCGGAGGTGCGGGTCGCAGACACCGTGCGCAACGACTATTTGGGCATTTACCGCGCACTGGCCGGCGGGACGACGACGACGCACGCGATGCACGGGTCGGCGAATCCGATCGGAGGTCAGAACGTCGTTTTCAAGCTGAAGTACAAGCGTCCGGTGAAGGAGATGATCGTTCGCGATGCGCCGCCGACGATGAAGTGGGCGCTTGGCGAAAACGTCAAGCAGTCGAACTCGCCCAACGCGCACGGGAAGCGTTTTCCGAACGGTCGCATGGGTGTCGAGGCGGTCATCCGCGACGCGCTGCTCGCGGGGCAGCAGTACGCGGCGGCGTGGGAGCGTTACCGCTTGGAGTCGGCGGCCGGGCGGGACGTTCTCAGTCCGCGCCGCGACCTTCGGTTGGAAGCGCTCGCGCGCGTTCTGACCGGTGACATCTGGGTGCATGTGCATTGTTACCGCAGTGACGAGATCGTCCGTGTGCTGTCCGTGGCTGAGGACTTCGGGATTCGCGTCGGGGTGTTGCAACACGTGCTGGAAGGCTATCGCGTCGCACCGGAGATCGCGCGGCACGGAGCCGGCGCGTCGTCTTTTTCAGATTACTGGGCATACAAGGTGGAGGCCTATGGCGCGATACCGCAGAACGCGGCACTGATGACCGAGCAGGGGATCATCTCCTCGATAAACTCGGACTCTCCGAACACGATCCGGTATCTGAACGTTGAAGCGGCGAAGAGCATCCGCTGGGGCGACATGAGCGCGAACGCGGCGTTGCGACTTGTGACGCTGAATCCCGCGATTCAACTGGGGCTCGAGCGCCGGCTGGGAAGCGTCGAGGTGGGCAAGGACGGCGATCTGGCGATCTTCGACGGGCACCCGCTGAACACGTTCAGCCGGAACGTCATGACCCTGATCGAAGGCGAGGTCTATTTCGAAGGGAAAGGCGCGGCCGGGGCGCGCGATGCCGGCGCGCTCGAATGGAACAAGCCGTTCGACCCGTCGCTTCCGATCTCGCCGCACCGACTGTTCGCCGTGGTGGGCGGAACGGTACATCCGGTATCGTCTGAATCGATACCCAATGGAACGGTGGTCGTTAGGAATGGGATCATCGCTGAGGTTGGCGGCGATGTGGCCGTTCCGCCGGGGGCGGGCGTGCTGGACGCGACGGGTCTGCACGTCTACCCGGGATTGATCGACGGGTCAGGGTCTTTGGGGCTTACGGAGGTCGGGAGCCTTCGCGCTACTCGTGACGGCTTCGATATCGCGGAGTTTGCTCCGGAACTGCGTACGGCGTCGGCGGTCCATCCGCACAGTGCGCACATTCGCATCGCCCACAGCGGCGGCGTGACGTCGCAGTTGGTGACACCGACCGGCGGCAGGATTTCGGGTCAATCTTGTCTGGTCAATCTAAGCGGTTGGACGATGGACGAGATGCTCATCGCGGACCGCGTCGGATTGCACATGACGGTTCCGAGCCTGCCGGTGCGTCTGACGGTGGAGACGAAGGAAACCAGGAAGAAGGAGCACGAGAAGGCGCTGCGCGAACTCGACGCCTTCATGGATCGGGCGAAGCAGTATACGGCACGAGCGGTGGAGCCCGGACGCGTCGAATCACGGGATCTCCGGCTCGAGTCGATGGTCCCGTACGTTCGCGGGGAGAAGGCGGTTGTGTTCGACGCATCGAGTTACAAACAGATTCTCGACACGATCGCGTTCGCGGAGAAGCACGATCTCACGGCGATCATCTCCGGCGGCAGGGAGGCGTGGAAGCTGGCGGACGTTCTGGCGGAGAAGAACATCGCCGTGATTCTCGCCAAGGTGACGAGTTACCCCGGGGGACGGTTCGAGGCCTGGGACTCGGTCTATGCGTGCGCGGGGGCGTTGGACCGCGCGGGTGTTCGATGGTGTTTCGCGTCCGACAGTGCATCGAACGCGTATGACCTTGGCATCGAAGCGGGGATGGCCGTGGCGCACGGGCTCGACCCGGATCGCGCGATCCACGCTTTGACGCTCGGAGCGGCGGACGTACTGGGTGTTGCGGATAGGCTTGGCTCTCTCGAACCGGGTAAGCAGGCCGACGTCATCGTGACGACGCATCAGCCGACTCAGACGGTTTCGAAGGTGACGCACATGTTCATCAAAGGCGTGCCCATCGATCTGTCGAGCATGCACACCGAGAGCTACGAGAAGTTCCGCAATCGGCCGAAACCGCATCTGCCGGCGAAAAAGGACCTGCTTGGTCCGCCGATGATGACACGGTGAGACGCCGATTCGGCGTTCGCGGGCTATTCCGGACCAATCACGGTGGCTTACGGAACGGCGTAAACCGATGTAGCGTCGCCCCTTGTGGGCGGCGTGTCTACCACAGCGCATACGTCGCTCCCATACTCGTCACCCACAAGGGGTGACGCTACAAGAGTCACGTTCACACCTTGCGATGGCGTGAATCGTCCGGCTACTGATCCTGCGTCCGGAACCGATCGAGGAACGCGGCCAATACCAACACGATGCCGATGACGATCTTCTGGCTGTAGTACTCGACCTGCAGGAGGTTGAGCCCGTTGTTCAACTCGCCGATGACGAGCGCTCCGATGAGCGTCCCCCAGATGGAGCCTCGACCGCCCATGAGGCTCGTTCCGCCGACGACGACCGCGGCGATGGCGTCGAGCTCCATCAACGCGCCGCTCTTGGGATCACCGACGTTGAGTCTTGCGGTCAGCCAGACGCCTGAGAGACCCGCAAGTGCGCCGCTGATGACGTAGACGCGCAGGAGAACCCAATCGACCTTGATTCCGCAGAGGCGTGCGGCTTCGGGGTTTCCGCCGACCGCGTACACGTGGCGTCCGAAAGGCGTCCGCGTCAGCACGAGCCAGGCGACGATGAACAGTGCGAACATGAGGTAGATAGCCCCATCGCCGTACGCGAAGTCTCCGAATGTCTCGGGGAGTCCTGACACGGAGCGACTTCCGGTGAAATGCAGCACCACGCCGCGCGCGATGGTGAGCATGGCGAGCGTCGAGACGAACCGTACCGGAATCGGGACGATGGGCACCGCCGAGCACCTTGACCAGCGTGCTCTTGCCGGCGCCGTTTTCGCCGACCAGGGCATGCACCTCGCCGGCGCGCACGTCGAAATCGACGCGGTCGAGCGCCAGTACGCCGGGATACTTCTTGGTGATCCCGGTGACTTCGAGCATTGAGTCGGGTCTCAGTTCTTCTTGCCCGTTGTCAACGAGGCTTGGTCAACGATGTCGACTTCGATGGGGATCAGGGCGTCGACCTTCTCGCCCGCCAGGTGGGCGGCAACGGCTTCGATCGTTCGGCGGCCGATTGCGTCGGGAAACTGAACGACGTCGGCTCTGAGAGCCGTTCCGAGGGCGATCGCCGCCCGCGCTTCCGGCGTCGCGTCGTAGCCGATGATCACTATGTTCTTGTCGCCAACGGCGCGAAGCGCACCCAACGCCGAGTCGTCGTTGATGGCGAAGATCCCGCGCAGATCGGGGTTGGCTTGGAGCATGTTCTCGGTGATCGCGTAGGCCTTGTCGCGTACTCCGCCGGCGCTCGGCCGGTCGACGATGTTGATCTTCGGGTGGTTCTTCATCTCCTCGACAAACCCGCGTACACGATCCTGGACGGACGTTACCTCGGGGTGATCGATGACCACGACATCGCCGTGCCCATCGAGATACTTCGCAAGGGTTTGCGCGGCGAGGCGGCCACCTTGCACGTTATCTGACGCGATGTGCGCAACGACGGCGGCGCCTTCGGCGGCGATGTCGGGGGTGAAAACCGGGATGTTCGCGCGGTTCGCCCTTCGTATGATCTGGCCAACGCCGGCGGAGTCGCATGGGCAAATCACGATGGCGCTGACTTTCTGTGTGATGAAATCCTCGACGTGCGCAGTTTGCCGCGCGGGGTCGAACTCTGCGGAATGAACGATGAGATGGAGGTTTCGATCGGTCGCGGCTTTGCGCATCGCGGCTTCGAGGTCTTTGTAGAAATCGTGCTGTTGCGTCAGCAGGGTGACGCCGATCGTTGCGACGGTATCGCGTTTCTCCTGCTTCTTGCATGAGGGGCAGGCGAGGAGGGGGAGGATCGCCAGCGCGGCGGTGAGAACGGTCACCGGGGATCGGCGTGCCGGCGCCACGGCTGGCGGCGTTCTGCCTTGCGGCGTTCGTCCAGCGATGTTGCGCATAGTGTCACCCTGTCAGGCGCCTCAATCTATCAGGGCGAGCATCGCCAGTGTAATCGGACGGCGGTGAGGGGCAAGTCCGCTGGGCTGCCGGCGGGACATTGATCACCGAACAGCGTGCGTCGTGCTCGCGGGACACGCGCGACAGGGTGTGAATACGCCGAGGCGCCGCGCGGTGCGGTGGGAGGTGAGAGGGTCGGTCTTGGTGATTCAGCCGAGAATGAAGTTGAATACCCCAGCGCGTCAATGGAACGTGTACTTTGATGGCCAGACCCTCGCGATGTTTGCCGAAGTACCAAGCGGTGACACGCACCTTGCATTTCGTTGCGTCTACGCGTCATCGTCGCCGAGTATTTCAAGGAGCTTGTCTTGTCACACTACGGGGCCGACAGTTCTCAATCACCGGACGTGGCGACGGACGCGATCTCGGGCCAAAGCGAATGGGGGCGGAACGAGGGGCGCGACTCGGACCGTGCCCGGGTGCGGCGGGCGTACTCGAGAATCAGGGCGTCCTGTACCTTGCCGTCACCGGACGAAGCAGTGCTCGATATTCTGCGAGTGGCGAATGACCCTTATGCGACGGTCGATGCGATTTCCACAGCGGTTGAGATCGACCCCGCGACCGCGGGACGATTGCTGAAGTACGCGAATTCACCGCGAGCCGGCGTGACGCACAAGGTCTCCTCTGTGCGCGCGGCCGTCACGCTGCTGGGTACGACTACGGTCAAGAGCATCGCGCTGGGGTTCTCACTGGTTCATCAAGAGACCAGGAAGTGTTGCGGATTCGACGACGGGTCGTTTTGGCCGGAGAGTTTGGCTCGCGCGGTTGCATCACGCGGAGCAGCGATCGCTCGACGTTTCCGGGCGCCGGATGAGTTCTTCACGTGTGGGCTGCTCAGCCAGATCGGCAGACTTGCCTTGGCGACGGTCTTTCCGGCGACGTACGCCGAGGTGCTCGCTCCGCTGAACTCGAAGGACCCCGCCGCGCAATTGGACTCGGAGCGAGAAGCGTTCGATCTGGACCACGCGGAGTTGTCCGCCGAGATGATGGGCGAGTGGGGCTTGCCGAGCGCGTTCTGCGAGGCCGTTCGTTCTCAGTACGAGCCCGGTCGAGCTGGGGACGCGAATTCGGAGCCAAACGATCTCGCTCGGTTGCTGCGTTTCTCGCATCCGGTGGCGGCGCTAGTGTCGCAACGGGACGTCTCGCGCGGGACACTGACCGACCTCTTGTGCGCGGCGAACGCGATCGGGATCATGCCCGACCTTCTGACTGACGTTTTTGACACGATTTGGGCTGATTGGGTGACTATGAGTCGTGTGTTTTCTCTACGGTCGCGTCGTGCCCTCTCGCTCGGCGAGATGTACATGCACGCGCACTAGTGCTCTGTCACGCATAAAATGACGGGTATGGTAGTGTCCGCTTCCTTACGGGCGCGGCTCGGAAAAGAAACCGCTACCCGTCATTCGAGGAGTGACAGAGCACTAGCAGTACAGCGCAAGGTTGACGCACTGTCAGAACCGCGACTGTTAAGGAGCGGCCTCGAACCATCGCAAACGCCACGCGCGCGAGGCCGCTTCCTGACGGGCGCGGTTCTGATCACCTTGCGCTGTACTGCTAGTGCAGTGTCTCATGCATAACAGTGTCGCGATGGCGCTGCGGGAGACGAACTGAGGGCGATGGTCACCGTTCGACGGATGAATCTCCTGGAGCCGTTTCCAAGCCTCGGATCGTTCGATATCATCTCCCGCCGCAATGTCGCGATCTAAATCTCGTCGGAGGCTCGGCGAGACCTGTTCACGAGGATTGTGGACTTACTCACACCGGACGGAGTGCTGATCGTCGGGTCAGGCGCATGAGGCCGGTCGGGCGTTCGGCGGATTCCAGCGATCGCTGGCCGACCTCGAGGCGCCGCCTCTCCACGAGAGCATCTGCGGGTTTCACGATACGCCGCAACGGGTGGCGGCTTTGGAGATGGCGATTGAGACCGACCCCGTCTCGCCGGCAAATCGTCGCCTTCGCCGCTGCGCACTGGACGCATCGACGGACGACAGTTATCTTCCTGCCCACACGGTGGGGGTGGGGCGGCACGTTCGGAACGGCGACCGCCAGGGAACCCTGACCGTGGTGGGCACAGTTCACGTCGGTTCGTTTGAATCGAATCAGGTATCGCTTGCGGACGGCATGAGGTACGGCAAGATGTCGCGTTGCCTTACGGCGGATGAGATTGACGGTTTCGTGCGTGGCGCGCTCCCGATGCCCGTCGCTGAGCGCGTCAGGACGCACTTGTCCGAGTGTGACGCCTGCCGGCGTGTCGCCGCCGAACGCCGCGTAGCCGCCGACCCACAAGACGGCCGGACCATTGCCCACGGCGAAAAGACCCGGTCATCGCCCGGAAGCTCCGCGGCAGCGGGCGGGCGCGTCAGGTTGAAACTGCCGTCCATCAAGCCGCACCGCATCAAAGGCTACGAGATTCTCTCCAAGGTCCACGAGGGCGGGCAGGGGATCATCTACAAGGCCGTTCAGCGGTCGACGCAACGCACCGTGGCCATCAAGGTCCTTCGGCGCGGACGGGACGCGTCCCCGCAGCAACGGAAGCGCTTCGACCGCGAGGTCCGACTCAGCGCCAATCTCAAGCACCCGAACATCGTGACCATCTACGAGAGCGGTCTGACGCCAGACGGCGACTATCTGGCCATGGAGTACGTTCACGGCCGACCACTCGACGATTATGTGTTTGAAAACGACCTCGAGCGCGACGATATCCTGCGTCTCTTCGCCAAGGTCGCGGACGCCGTGAGCTTCGCCCACCGGCACGGCGTCATGCACCGTGACCTCAAGCCGGGTAACATTCTGGTGGACGCCAAAGGCGAGCCATGCGTTCTCGATTTCGGGTTGGCCAAGGCGGCCGGCGCAACCGTATTGGGCGATGCGCCGCTGACCGCCACGAGCGAATTCATGGGAACGCTCGCCTACGCGTCACCCGAGCAGACCAAGGGCGACCCGCTGCTCGTCGACACGCGTACGGACGTCTATTCGTTGGGCGTGATTCTCTACCAGCTCCTGACGCGCGAGTACCCCTATCCGGTGACCGCCGATCTGGCCGCCACCTTCAAGAACATCGCCGAGGCGGACCCGGAGCCGCCTTCGCGCGTCAACCCGACGCTCGGGTCGGCCATAGACACCGTCGTGCTGCGGGCGCTGGCCAAGGACCCGGATCGCCGGTACCAGACGGCCGGCGAGTTCGCCCGCGATGCCGAACGTGTGATTCGCGGTGAGACCATCAGCGCGCGACGTGACAGCGCGGTCTATGTTTTGCGCACTCGCTGTCGCTCGTTCGTCGAGAAGCATCGCGTCGCAACCGCGGCCATCGTGGCGCTTGCGGCGACGTTCTTTGCCCAGGGCGTTGGCGTCGAACTGCTTTTCAGGTGGACGCCCATGAACGCCGCGTTCGAGCGTTTCCTCACGGCGACTGCGGCCTCGCGCCGATCGGCCGGCGCGCTGGAGTCGGTTCGCGTCGTCGGGCTGATGGACGATCGGAACATCGCTGAACTCGCTGCTTCCGAAGGGCTGACCGGCGTGGTTCGCGACAACAAGAAGAGCTGGCGGCGACTCCACGGGCGGCTGATGGAGAAGCTTGCGGGGTCCGGCGTCGGCGCACTCGGCTGGGACATCGCGATGGAGAAACAGACCCCGTTCGACGCCGACTTCGCGCGGGGTGTCGACGCGATCTCTCACGCCGGCACCGACGTTGTCATGGGCGTGCGCACGTGGCAACTGGATAAGGGCGGCCTTCCGCCGATCAGTAGCGAGATCCTCCCACATGTGTGGTGGGGCCCCGTGCCCGCAAACTTCGATTGGCACGGACCGTGGCGCCTGCAACTCGCGATGCAGCGGGGGTTGGACGAACCGCGCCACTCGTTGTCGCTCGCTCTGTTTGCCGCGTACCGACACCCCGGGCACGATTCGACCATCAGGCTGAGCCGCGACGCGCGCGCGCTGCATCTGCTCTATCGGGCGCCCGACGCCCTCGTGCCGCGCGCCAGGCAGGCCATCAGCGCCGAAGATCATGTTCAAGTGACGGCCGTGCGTACGTTCCAAGGAAACGTGCCGGACAAGGGTCTGCAAGACGGTGATTTCATCGCAAACTACGAGTTCGAGATGCCCTCCGACGCCGTACTGTCCGCCTCGACCATCGAGTACAGCCGGGTCATGACCGCCGATGCGAGCCAGCTTCGTGAGTGGTTCGAGGGCAAGGTCGTTCTGGTGGGCGATCTCCGACCCGGCGGAGATCGGTGGCCCCATCCGGACGGGCGGAGGCTATCCGGGGTCCACGGACATGCCGTCGCCGTCGACACGCTGCTGAGCGGGGCTTCCATCCAGATGCCGCGTCCCGTTCAAACCTACGCCGTCACGTCGGCGGCGGCGATTCTGGGCGTCATCACGGCGGTGCGCACCACGCGACGGCCGATGCGCCGCGCCGGCGTCTCGGCGGGGTTCCTTCTTTGCGCGGTCATCGGCAGTGTGCTGGCCTATCATGTGACGCGTCTTCTGTTCAACCCCGGTGTACCGATCATCGCATTTGCCTTTGCGGTTCTGGCGGGCTCGCTGTATACAAGTCGGCGGAGCACATCATGACACTGATCTCTTTCAAGGAGAAATCGACCGTGAAAAGAACTTCGACGATCGCCACGCTTCTCGCGGCATCGCTGTTCCTCTTGGCTCCGCAGTGGGCCAACGCCAATAGCGAGGACACAGGCAGCGGCGATGATGGGAACGCCAGTCTGACAACCGAAGCCGAGTGTGTCCGCTACGCCCCGCGCGTCGTGCCTGACGCGAGCTTCACGGCGTTCATCACCGGCATCATCCGGCCGGGCACCAATCCGACGGAATCGACGGATCCCCTCGTATTCATCGATCTCACGAAGGACGTCATCCTCGGCGGCAACCCCTTGGGAGTTCCTCTGGCGCCGGGCGAGCACGTGTTTGTCGACGGCGACCACGCCGTCCGGGTCCGGATCTGGGGTGCTTACGACGGCAGACTCTACAACTACACCGCACTCTTCGGCGGTGAGCCGGGCGCGTCGAGGACGTTCGCGATGCACGTAGAGGCGTCGCCTCCGCGGATCGTCTTTCAGGAAGGCTGGGTCTTCATGAGCGGCGATTGGCCGCTCACAGAGGCACGGCTCGTATCGCCCATTTCGGACGGAACAAAGTTCATTCTTCTGTCCGAGGGCGCCTCTGCTGCCTCTGCCAAAGAACGCGTGTATCTGCTCAGCAGAAACTCAAAGGTCAACGTCAAGCGGAAGGGCACATCGTACACCAAGCTCATGGAAACGAAAGACCACTACTGCGAGACCACGGCAGGCTCGAACAACATCGACTGTTACGCAATACCGCTGCCGACCCCATCGGATGACCACGAGAACTATCGCCGCATCATCAAATGGGCGCAAGCCGCCGAAATGCCCTGACGGAACGGGCGCCCCCTTCTTCGGCGAAAGCGGGGCTGACGTCGCATCCCCAACTCGCGGTTCCCCGCCTTTTGCCCGCACAGTGTGCGCACGGGGTCATTGCTCGGCGCGCTCGTTCCAGCATCGTTCCGCTACGGCCAGGTCGGCTTCGATGTCCGCGACCTCTCGCCGCAAGTCGGCCAACGCCTCGGGATCGCGGCAGACCGCCGGGTCCCCGAAGCGCTCGTTGAGACCAGCCATGCGTTCTTCGCGGTCGATGATGTACGCCTCGATCTCCTCCACCGGCATCTTGTCGAACTTGGTCGCAACGGACGCGGCTTTTTTCGTCCCCCGCCGCCGCTTCGCCGGCGACTTCTGCGCGGAGGGCCCTGCGACAGACGGTGCCGCCTCCGCCTTTTCCAGGTAGTATGAGTAATTGCCCGAGTACACCGCGTGCTCGTCACAGTCCAGAATCAAGAGACGGTCGGCCACGCGATCGAGGAAGTAGCGGTCGTGGCTGACGACGACAATGGTCCCCGGGAAATCGAGCAGCGCCTCCTCCAGCGCCTCGCACGATGGGATGTCCAGGTGGTTCGTCGGCTCATCGAGAACCAGCACGTTGGGCGCACTGAGAATCAACTTGAGCAATCGGAGACGCGACTGCTCGCCGCCCGAAAGACGATCGATCCGCTTGAAAACGTCGTCACCCGTGAAGTTGAACCGCGCAACGTACGACCGCGCCTCGTGCTCGCTCAGTTCCGGGTAGGCGTCGCGCATCTCTTCGAGAACGGTCCGTGTGACGTCCAGATCCACGGCCTCCTGCGCGTAGTAACCCGGTGTCGCCTTCCGGCCGAACTCGATGGTGCCCGCGTCCGCATCGACTTCACCCAGGACGATCTTCAGCAGCGTCGATTTCCCCGTGCCGTTGGGGCCGGTGATAGCGAAACACTCCTTGGCGAACACCTGAAACGTCAGATCGGCAAAGAGCGTGTTCTCACCGTATGACTTGCCGAGCTCGTCGATGCGCAGAACGGTCGGGTCGGCCGTCTCAACGTCGGTGAACGTGAACCGCGCCTTTCTCGAATCGCTCGGCTTATCGAGAACGAACTCGCCCTCCCCGATGCGCCGCTCCAGGCGCGTTCGGCGTCCCTTGGCCTCTTTTGTCCGCTGGCCCGCGAGGTGTTTCGCGACGAACGCGCGTTCCTTTTCGATGAACTCCTTGTCCTGGGCGTACTGCCGGTCCTGCGTGAGCCGGCGCAGCTCCTTGGCCTTGACGTAATTCGTGTACCCGCCGGGATAGTGCGCCGCGCCGGAGCGGTCGATCTCGACGATACGATCCACCACCCGATCCAGCAGATAGCGGTCGTGCGACACGATCACCGCGCCGCCCTCGTGTGCCGCCAAGAACTTCTCCAGCCAGCGCACCGCGTTGATGTCCAGATGATTCGTCGGTTCGTCCAGCAGCAGAAACGTGGCCTCTCTGAGCAGCAGTTTGGCCAGCGCCGCCCGACACTTCTGACCGCCCGACAGCGCGGACATGGGAAGCGCGTGATCCCGCTGCGTAAAACCAAGTCCACCGATGATCTCGTTCATCCGCTGGACGAACGTATAGCCGCCAGCGGCTTCAAACCGCGCCGTGAGGCGATCGATCCCGCCCATCAGCGCGTCGGCCTCGGCGCCCGTGTGGCGGATGGCGAGTTCCGCCGACAGATCGTGAATCTTCGTCTCCATCGCCAGCAGATCTTCGAACGCGCTGCCGACTTCCTCGTGCAGCGTACGCCCGAGCTGCACCTCCGGCTCTTGAGACAGATATCCGATCTCGAGGCTCCTCGCTCGCGTGATCTCGCCCTCATCCGGCTCCAGTTGCCCGGCCAGGAGGCGCAACAGCGTCGTCTTGCCGGACCCGTTGGCCCCCACCAAGCCCACCGTTTCGTTTCCGTGCAGGTCGAGCGAAATGCCGCGCAGCACGATCTGTGTGTCGAACTGCTTGTGGATGTTCTTGGCGGTAATGACGCCCATCGGATCGATTCCCCTGCGTAGGTAGGGCGGTAATGTAGCGGCAGTGGTCGTTGATCACAAACCGTCGCGGGTTAGACTCTCGGCATGAACCTGGACTTCTCGGGGAAGATCGTGCTGATTACCGGTGCCTCGGGCGGCATCGGGCAAGCCGTCGCGCGGGCATTCGCCGATGAAGGCGCGCGCCTGGTGCTGCATTACCACCGCAATCGCGATCCCGCGGAATCGCTCCAGCCGGAACTGTCCGTGCAGGCCGACCTGCGCGACGAACGATCCACCGACGCGATGTTCGACGAGATCCTCCGCGCCGTTCCCAGGATTGATGCCGTCGTGGTAAACGCCGGCGCCTGGTGCGCCGATGACGTGCCGCTGTGCGACATGACGCTCGCCCAGTGGCGCGAGACGATCGATGCCAACCTCACCAGTGCGTTCCTCACCTGCCGCGGCTTCCTGCGTCACCTGCGTGACACGCCGCGCGACGAGGCCTCGATCGTGCTGGTCGGGTCGACGGCGGGCATGTTCGGAGAAGCGGATCACGCCGACTACGCCGCTTCCAAAGCGGGGATGGTCCACGGCCTCACGCTCAGCCTCAAGAACGAAATCGTCCGTCTCGCGCCGCGCGGGCGAGTCAACTGCGTGTGCCCCGGGTGGACGGACACGCCGATGGTCCAATCACAAACGCGCGACGCCGCCATGGTCCGACGTGCGACCGCCACCGTGCCGCTCGGGAAGATCGCGAGCCCGGAAGACGTTGCCGCCGCCGTCGTGTTCCTCTCGTCCCACCGCTGCGCGGGCCACATTACCGGCGCCGTCCTCCCGGTAACCGGAGGGATGGAAGGGCGGCTGCTTCACCCGTCACAGACTTAGCGTGATGATTAACAGGTTATACCCGATGTGCGCGCCCGCCGCCGGGCCATAGCCGCGAAACACGAAGATCGTCCCCAGATAGACGCCGGCCAACGCGCGAAAGCTGAACCGGAACGCATCGAACGGCTCGCTGCCGAACGGCGGATGATGGTGTAGCGCGAACAGCCCGGCGGAGATCAGAACGCCGGCCACCAGCGTCGAACCGTACGAGAAACGCAACAGGTCCGCCCCGATCATCACGATGAGCGACACCAGCACGAGTCGAAAGACGAGTTCCTCATAGATCCCCGCGCCGACGCACAACGCGGCGTTGGACATGAAAGTCTCCAGCGGCCACTGCGTTGCGCTCATCTGCGTGAATCGGTTCAAGAGCAGCAGCGGCAGCGCCCACAAAGCCGACTCGACGTACATGATCGCGACGGCCCGCTTGTCGAATCGCCACGGCTGCCGCGAGATGATGTGCGTCGCCAGAAGCACCGCGATCACCGCCAACCCAGGCATCAGGACGCCCGAAACCCCGAACAAGTCGAAGAAGATCTGCAACAGCTGGAACGCCACCACGCGTTCGTGGCGGGCGGCCAATCCCGTCGAGTCCATCACGAGAGAGCCCACCTCGTAGAAGACGATCAACGGAAGGAGGAAGACGAGCGAGTCGAGCGGTCTCGCCAGCAGTCCGCTTGTGCGCTGTGGGTTGATCTGAGGACGCTGCTTCGCCATCGGCAGTATGGTGCCCGTTTCTCAGCGGATTGCAACCGTGATCCAAAGCGAGCGGCTGCCCCACCCCATGCACCGCAAGTCACGGCTCAGAGCGACACTCACTGAACGTGGTCATTCCGAGCGAAGCGAGGAATCTTGCTGAACCCGGGCGAGATGCTTCGCTTCGCTCAGCATGACGTTCGACATCTGATGCGCCCGGCGGTAACGCTGCGTTCCGCGATGCGCGCGTTGAGCAGCGCAAAGGGGGACGTCCGCCCACTACGACCAGAACACCCAGTCTTCCCGCAGCACGACGTGTACATAGAGAACGAAGTTCGTTATCCCGTGCGTCACCACCAAACACAGGATGCTCCGTGTCCAATAGAACAGCGCGTTGTACACGAACCAGCACAGAATCCCGACCTCCCACTGCGGGTGCTCCGCCGCCGACAGCAGCGAGCAGATCAGGAACGAACCCCACGTGAACTTGCCCAGCGGGACCTCCTCGAAGTCATCCCAATCGATCAACGCCCGAAGTAGGAACGCTCGCCAGAACAGCTCCTCGACGATCGGCACGGTCGTCGACGCGCCGCCGATCCGCACGAGCAGAAAGAGCCAATACGTAAACCCCGTGCCGTACACGGTCTTCGGGTCGAAGAAGTCCTCGGGATCGGCGTCCGCGCCCAGCGGTTGAAAGTACCACGATTGGCGTTCGGACAGCCACTCCCCGCCTGCGTACTGACCGGCCACCAATCGGTGAATCATGACCCAGCCGTACGCCACCACGACGCCGAACACCAAGCACTTGACCGGATGCAGCTTGCCCCACGGCGGATAGTACCGCCGAAAGCGATACGCCACCGCCAACCCACCGACCGTGCGTAGCGCATAGAAGTGCAGCGTGTACTTCGGGTCCTCGACGAACGACTGGCAACTCATCAACGCGAGGTAGACCATGAACGGCGCCAGATACGGCATCTCGGGCCGCTTGCACACCAGTTCGTGCAGCCACCCGGATCCCTCGGGCCGTCCCTGCGTAAGTTGAGGTTCGAGCTTTTCGGTCATCGTTCCGGAGATTCACCGCGCCGCCGGATCATATCCGCAGGTATCCTATCGGAATCCCGTTCGGCCACCACCACCCGTTCGCGCGCGGCGAGCAGGATCGGACACGCTTCACTCGTCGTCGTGGTCGGTTGCGGGAGGCAGTGGAAGGAAAGCGTCGCGTTCGCCGGCCCCGGACGGCGCCACCCGTGCGTTCCACGCGCCGAACCGTTCAACCCACCACTGAGGAAACGTATCGACCGCGGCCTGGTACTGGCGTTTGAGGTCCTCGGGGGTGTTGCGCAGCAGGTAGTACTGCGCCGGCCGATGCCCGATCTTGATGGTGCGTGTGATGCGCTCCCGCTCGCGAAAGAACTCAAACACCATCTCCGTTCCGGGCTTCTTGCCGCGGATTTGGTCGGCGAAATCCGTGAGCACGGCATTGCTCGGGAGCGTGACCCCGTTCACGGCGACGATGATGTCGCATTTCTGGATGCCGGCGCGTTCGGCCGACGTCCCTTCGATCACGTTCTCGACCGAAAACGCCGAGATGTCCGGCGGTATGCGGGAATCCTTCATTCGGAAGCACGGGCTGTTCCGCGTGTACTTCTGATGACTGATGCCGAGGAACCCGTTTTTGCCAAGCACCCGATCCCAGAAGTAGATGTGCTCCGCAATGCGCTGAATGCGCAGTCGCATCTCATAGTCGTCATCGTTGCGGAACGCGCGGGCCAGCGCGTCCGCCGCCCCGATCCCGATCTCCCGAAGCTCTTCGTCGGACGCCTCACGAACGTCGTAGCGCGCATCGCCGAGCCGTTCGACAAGAGCATCCACGCGCCCCGCATCGACCGGCTCGTCCGCGTGCGCGTCCACCGAAACAAGCGTCGTCGAACAGACAAACACCGCAGCCAAGAGCCGTCCACAATGCCAATGGGGTACCATGACGTGGATTATACATGGACGAAGTGTTTGAGTCAGCAGGAAATCGTCGGCTACAGCAGCCGGCGAAGCGCATCGCACACGGTGGTCACGTCCTCCCGCGAGAGCCCCTTGTGAAACGGCAGGCTGAGCGTCCGATCCGCCAGCCACTCGCAAACCGGAAAATCGCCGCGCTTGAACCCAAACCGCTCGACCATGTACTTCTGAAGGTGGATCGGCGAGAAGTAGTTGCTGCTGCCGATGCCCCCCGCCCGCAAAGCCGTCAGAATGCGGTCTCGAGCCTTCACCTCGTATTCGTCCGATAGTCGCACGACGAAGCAGAACCAACTCATCTCGACGTCGGGATCGATGCGCTGAAGCGTCACGCGGGCCTCACCTTCCAACTCCTCCGCGTACCAACCCGCCACACGAGTCCGGGTCGCCACGATCTCCGCGAGCCGATCGAGTTGAACGATGCCCAGCGCGCAGTTGATGTCGCTGATGCGGTAGTTGTAGCCCAACCGCGGGTGATCCAGCCAGCCGCCCATGTGGTCGCGACCCTGATTGCTGAGAGAACGGCACAACCGAGCGATCTCGTCGTCGTTCGTGACGACCATTCCGCCCTCGCCCGTCGTGATCTGCTTGTTCGGATAGAATCCAAAGACCCCCGCCTCGCCGAGCGAGCCGGCCGGTCGTCCCTTGTGCCGCCCACCCAGCGCCTCGCACGAATCCTCGATCAGACGCAGCGAACGTCGCCGGGCGATATCCGCGATCCGGTCGTAGTCAGCGGTCTGCCCGAAGACGTCCACCGCGATGATCGCCTTGGTCCGGTCCGTGACCGCCGCCTCGATCTTGGCGGCGTCGATGTTCCATGTCTGGGCGTCGATATCCACGAACACCGGTGTCGAGCCCTCGTACAAGAAGCAGTTGGCCGACGCGACGAACGAGAACGGAGTCGTGATGACCTCGTCGCCCGCCCCGATGCCCATACTGCGTACGATCAGGTGCAGACCGGCCGTGCCGTTGCAGATCGCTACGCCGTGGCGCACGCCGCAGTGCTCGGCGAAGCGTTCCTCGAACTCCGTGATCTTAGGGCCCAGCGCCAGCGTCGGCGTCCGCAGGACGGCTACGACTGCTTCGATCTCTCGTTCGGTGATGTCCGGTTGTGCGAGGCGGATGTCCATATCAGAGGTATCGTCCAGCCGTGATCAAACGGATCCAAGCCGCACCCAAAACCGCGTGCGGCCGATACCGAAACTAGCACGTTCCGGAGATCCTTTCAACGCCCGGGGTTTTGGAAGGCACCGCGGGAGGAAGGTGCGAAGGTGTGCTGCCGACGCCCGCTGATTGTGGACGTTCGCCGATCAAGGCAACAAGGCGTCGTCGAACGGCGGTTGACCGAATGAGCGCCGAGGGCCAGGGCGGAGGGTCATATCGGACGCCAGGCCATCTCTCCAAGCAGCGGTGGCTGCTTCATCCAGTCACCTCCATCCGCCGCCGTGCCGGCCCAGCGCAATCCAAGAACGCAAACTGAATCCGCGTACGGAGGAATCCGGGCGACGTCCGATACCTCAAGACGCCGCTCTCGGTTGCCGAAGAAAGACGGTGGAGCTCCCGCCGCGCTGTCGTACGCCGGTGGTGTGATTCACTCCTGGGTCGGATGCGGGGAGCAGAGATGTCCGAACGTGCGTGCGCTTTCGTCCTCGCCGGTGGCCAGGGAAGCCGCCTCATGCCGTTCACGACGGTGCTGCCGAAACCGCTGATCCCGGTCTGCGACGTCCCCATTTGTGAGATCGTGATCCGTCAACTGCGTCACGCCGGGTTCAGCAGAATCATCCTTGCCGTGAACCGCCATGAGAACCTCCTGAAGTCGTACTTCGGAAACGGCAGCAAGTTCGATGTGGACATCACCTACAGCCGTGAGACGACCCCCCTCGGCACGGTGGGTCCGCTGCACCTGGTCGCTGACCGCCTGCCGGAGTACTTCTTGGTCATGAACGGTGATCTGCTCACGGACTTCGACTACGCCGAGTTCCTGGTCGCCCATGCCGCATCGGGTTGCGACCTGACGATCGCCACGTGCCGGCGTACCCACCGGATCAGCGACGGTGTCATCGACATCGACGACGACGGCGCAGTGGTGAGCTTCCACGAGAAACCTGCACACCACTATTTCGTCTCCATGGGTGTCTACGCGATGCGCCGGTCGATCCTGGAGAGGATTCCCAAGGGCAGGCCGATCGGAATGGACCAACTGGTGCTGTCCATGTTGGGCGACGAGTCGCGCGTGCAGACACATCTTCATGAGGGTCCGTGGTTCGATATCGGATGTCCGGAGGATCTCGAACGGGCCGCTGCGGCCTTCTCGGAGCGTCGTGACGATTTTCTCCCACTGCCCGACGCGACACTCGAACCCATCGGCTGACGCAGCCTCTCCCCCAACGACTCGCCCTCCGCGCAGCGAGTAATCGGACGTCCCGGCTTCAACCCGCCGGACGCGGAAACTTTTTCGGTTTCGGGCTGGAAAACGGGGAGCCGAATCGCTATGCTTCCCGTTTCGGGGTCTGGCAAACCTTCGGGGCTGATCGGCTCGATCGGCCGGAAGAACGCTTCAAAAACTAAGGTCATCCGCCCCAAATACAGAATGGGTCGCGCGTGCGGCGTCCGAACCAGCAGAACCGGGTGCCCGTGTGCTGCATCGTGGCTCGGCAGGGATGCAGCGTTCCCAACGTGGATCCTGCATCCGGACGGCGAAAAGTGTACATGGAACGGCGGACCGAAAGGACCGCTCGACCAATAGTCTGAGTGGTAGTCGGAACAATGAAGAAACTGGCCAACGTACGCAACATCGGAATCAGCGCCCACATCGACTCGGGAAAGACCACCTTGACCGAGCGCATCCTCTTCTATGCCGGACGGATTCACCGAATCCAGGAGGTCAAGGGCAAGGACGGCGGAGCGACCATGGATTTCATGGAGCTCGAGAAGGAACGCGGGATCACCATCACCTCGGCCGCGACCAACGTGACCTGGAACGGTTGCGAGGTCAACATCATCGACACGCCCGGTCACGTTGATTTCACCATCGAGGTCGAACGCTCGCTCCGCGTTCTGGACGGCGCGGTTCTGGTCCTCTGCGCCGTGGGGGGCGTGCAGTCGCAGTCCATCACCGTTGATCGCCAGATGAAGCGGTACCGCGTGCCCCGCATCGCCTTCATCAACAAAATGGACCGAACAGGAGCGGACCCCGCCCGTGTCGTCAGCGAGCTCGAAATCAAGCTCGGACACGTCGCCGTGCCCTTGCAGATACCGATCGGAGCCGGCGACGGATTCGCGGGCGTCATCGATCTGATCGACATGAAACGGATCGAATTCGTCGGCGCCGTGGGCGAGCGCGTGCAGCGCACGGACATCCCGCAGGAGCTCGCCGACGAAGCCGAGCGGGCCCGAAGCGGAATGCTCGACACCTTGAGCCTCTACGACGACGAACTGATGGAAATCATGCTCGAGGACCGTCCCGTCGAGGCCGCCATGATTCACAAGGCAGTACGCAACGCGACGCTCAACCGCGAGATCACGCCGGTGCTCTTCGGATCAGCCTACCGCAACAAGGGCGTGCAGTTGCTGCTCGATGCGGTGGGGCGGTTCCTTCCCAGCCCCCTCGATCGCGTCGCCTATGCCGCCGACAACCACAACGACGGCGCCGAAACCGCGATCACGGCCGATCCGGAGGGACCGTTGGTGGCGATGGCCTTCAAGCTCGTCGAGGAGACGTTCGGACAGGTCACCTACACCCGCCTCTACCGCGGCCGGATGGTCAAGGGACAGCAGTACCTCAACACCCGCCGCGGCAAGAAACAGCGCGTCATGCGGATTCTCAAGATCCATGCCGACCGCCGCGAGGAGGTGCCCGAAGCCTGTGCCGGCGACATCGTCGGAATCATGGGCATCGACTGCAACTCCGGCGACACCATCTGCGATCCGGCGGACAACCTGGCGCTGGAAGCGATCGAGGTCGTCGAGCCGGTGATCTCGCTGTCGATCGCACCCGAGACGTCCGCCGACCGCGACAGGATGTCGCGCGGTCTGGGGCGATTCGTGCGTGAGGACCCGACCTTCCACGTCCATCAGGACGAGCGTTCCGAACAGACGATCATCAGCGGAATGGGCGAGCTGCACCTGGAAGTATACGTCGAGCGGCTCCGCCGCGAGTACAAGTGCGGTCTCACCGTCGGCCGGCCGAAGGTTCAGTACCGTGAGGCACCGACCACCGAGAGCGCGTACGACTACAAGCACAAGAAGCAGACCGGCGGTTCCGGGCAGTACGCCCACGTCATCGGGAAGCTGATTCCGCTCCCCGAGGACTGCGAACAGGACTACGAGTTCGAGAACACCGTCACCGGCGGGCGCATTCCGACCGAGTACATTCCCTCCGTGGACAAGGGCTTCCAGATGGCCCGCACCAAGGGACCGCTCGCCGGCTACGAGATTGTACGCACCAAGATGGTCCTCGAAGACGGATCGAACCACGCCGTGGACTCGTCCGATCTCGCCTTCCAGGTCTGCGCCAGGACCGCGTTCCGCAAGGCCTTTCTGGGGGCCAACCCCGTTATTCTCGAGCCGCTCATGAGTGTCGAGGTGGAGGTGCCCACGGACTTCCAGGGAAGCGTCACCGGCGACCTCAGTTCACGCAGGGGCCTGATCAGCGGTGTCGAAATGAAGGCCAACGCATGCATCGTCACCGCCGAGGTGCCGCTTGCCGAGATGTTCGGCTACGCGACCGCGGTACGCTCCCTCACGCAGGGGCAGGCGACCTTCACCATGGAGTTCCTCACCTACCGTCGGGCACCCGTTTCCGTGCAGGCGGACGTCATCGCCGAGGCCCAGAAGGAACGCGCCGCGGTCAAAGACTGATCCGCCCGCCCGCCGCGGTTTCGGTGCGGGTGGACCGTCTCGTCGGAGGCGGGGAGCTCGAATCGGGTTCAACCGCGCACCGACCCCCCCCAAAGAAAGATCCCTCGTGCCGCCGTCTGACGGTAGCACGAGGGATTCTCGATGGTCTCGTTACCCGACCGGCGGTCGGGGTGCGATTAGCCGATCGAATTGACAATCACGCCCGCTTCGTTGCAGCCGATCCCGGTCGGGACCGGCGTCGCGGGCAGGGTGTCGATCTGCCAGTTCGGACCTCGCATGATCACGCAACGGTAGTTCTCCCAAGTCCGGCCGTTCGGATAGTGCGACAGGTGCGGCTGCGGTTGGATGTGCCCTGCCATATGCACCATCGCCGCGTGACCATCGACGTACGACGCCGCAAACTCCCACGGCTTGCCGTGCCAGCCCTTGATGACCGTTTCCACGGTGTCGCCCGTCGGGAGCCCTGACAGATACGAGCACGCGCCCCCGTCCGATGCGCCATAGTTCTTGCGGGCGGCGTACCGACCGGCGTTCTCGATGATGTAGAGCGTGTTGGCCGCGTTCGGGATTCGCGACAGCGGCTTGAGGAACGCGGCGTTGCTGCTCAACTCGCAATCTCCACCGGCCACCCCCGTCCACATTGTAACGGCCGCATAACTGGTTCCGTAGTGGTCGTACGAACTCAGGCCCGACTCCTGCCACGCCAGAGAGTGGTGTCCGGCGTACCCGGTGTCGGACGGCGCTTTGAAGATCGCGAGATCGATCTTGGTGTCGTTCAGCCAGTTCTCGTTGTTGGGTCCGGGGTCGTTGCGGTAGTCCGGGAATCCGCCCTTGTAAAGAACCTTGTTCAGCCCGCGCGTCGCCGGACCGCGGCCCTCCTGCGTGCCCCACAGCGACGAGGCCGGATCGTTGCCCAACTGCGGCTGGCCGGCCCCCGACTTGCCACCGAACTCATACTCACCCACCGCGCCGAGACCCGCGCCCATCAAGTGATGCCGCGGGAGGGACAGCGCGTTCTTGCCCTCGTTGGCGAACGTGTTGCCCGCCGTCGCGAGGCCTCGCGCGTTGGCCGTGGAAGCGACCATTTTCGCCTGCGCCCGAGCGCGCTTCAGCGAGGGGAGCAAAATGCTGATGAGCAGCGCGATGATCGCAACGACCACCAGCAACTCGATCAGCGTGAAGGCGGGTGTGCGCCTCCTGCAATCGGGAAGTCTTCCCAACCGATTCAGTTGTTTGCGTACCATGACTCATTTCTCCATTGAACAAACGGTATGAAAAGTATAAACGCGCGATCACCGCGCACCGTTCAGGCCGGCGCCGCGCCTGAGCCCGGACACCGGACTCTTAGTATACACGCTCCACCACCTGTAGTGTCGCCTCGATTTCGGATCGAGTCAAACGATTTTTCGGACCCCTCGATTCCGCGCAACCGCTGTACTGGAATGAGGATAGGTGGTTTTCAGGCAGGCACAATCTATCAATTGAAGCGGCATTGGCTTGACGGGTCGCGGCCCCCGGCTCCCATAGGATGGTCCCCCGCACGCCCGGCGATTTCCGGGGCGTGCGGGGGACGCGATGTTATCCCCCGCTGATTTACGGGTTTTCTGGTGCTCGCGGATCCTCCTTAGTTGATCGTGTTGACCGCCGTTGCGCCCGTCGTGCATGCGATATCCGTCAGCACCGGTGGCGCCGGAAGGGTGTCCTCCTGCCAGTTTTGCCCGCGGATGATGACGCAATGCCAAGTGCCGTAGCTATCCCCGTCGGGGTAGGACGAAAGCTGCGGCTGCGGCTGATTGTGGCCCTCAATGTGGGTCATCGCGCCGTGACCGTCAACGAACGACGCCGCGAACTCCCATGGCTTGCCGTGCCAGCCCTTGATGATTGTCTCGACGTCGTTGCCCAGCGGACCGCTGAGCGACGAGCAACCGTCGGCACCATAGTTTTTCCGCCACGCGAACCGCCCCGCGTTTTCGATGAAGTAAATCGTGTCGGCGGGGTTCGGTACGCGTGAGATCGGCTTGAGGAACGCCGAATTGCTCCAGAGCACGCAGTTGCCCCCCGAGTAGCCGATCCAAGCAGTACTCGCCGAGTAACTATTCCCGTAGTGATCGTACGAACTCAGGCCTGACTCCTGCCACGCCAGATAGTGGTGCCCGGCGTACCCGGTGTCGGACGGCGCTCTGAAGATTCCGAGATCGATCTTCGTGTCGTTAAGCCAGTTCTCGTTGTTAGGCCCGGGGTCGTTGCTGTAGTCGGGAAACCCACCCTTGTAGAGAACTCTATTCAGCCCACGCGTCGCCGGACCGCGACCTTCCTGCGTGCCCCACTTCGACGACGCCGGGTCGTTGCCCGTCAGCGGTTCGCCGATGCCTGACTTGCCACCGTACTCATACTCGCCGATCGTGCCGACGCCCATACCCATCAAGTGATGCACCGGGATCGAGAGCGAGTCCCTCGCCTCGTTGGCGAACGTGTTGCCCGCCGTGGAGATGCCGCGCACGTTCGCCGTGGACGCGACCATCTTCGCCTGCGCCCGGGCGCGCTTCAGCGACGGGAGCAGAATGCTGATGAGCAGCGCGATGATCGCGACGACCACCAGCAACTCGATGAGAGTGAAAGCGTGCAGCGGCTTCGCCCGCGCGCGCGCCATCGTTTTGGTTTCCATGTGCTTACTCCTTATTGGCGAATGAAGGTATGCAATATCTCGATCTCCGCCGTGTCGGCATCGTCGCGTCGGTCGGCGGCGCCCGGCACGACTTCGATACAATTCCCTACAGTATGTAGTATCGCCGAGCGCGCCGCGGAGGTCAATGGGATTCTCGCCGGGGTGGCACTTTCGCCGTGCCGTCGGCCGTAGAGGACCCGCGGCGGGGGCAGTGGACGGGGTCGACCGGCACGCCGCCCGCGCCACAGGCGATCCCCGTGTTCACCGGCGGGGCAGGCAGAGTCAAGGGCGTGCCTGCACGGCACCGCTGCGGAACGCTATGGCAGTGCCGGCGCAATACGGTCGATGGCGTCGGACACCGCGGCGTCAAACGTCTGAGCGGCGCGCACGCCGATCGACAGGGCTCGCCGACCCTCGGGCGTTCGAACCAGCGTGTCGACCGCCTGGGGATCGCGCGACGTGGCGAGTGCATCGATCGGACCCTTGCAGTTGGCCGCCAGCGCATCGAACAGTGGCTGCATCGCCGCGTCCGCGCCGTCCCTGAAATGCTGAAAGAACCGCACGCTCGACGCTCGGTGAGAGGAGAGAAACCGCGCGTGCTGGACGTGGCATCGACCCCCGCGATCGCCGCAGGAAGGACAGATCTCGCCCAGTTCCAGACGCTCCAGCCACAGGTCATACGCCTCGCTTCCGGTCACCACGTCCGCGTCGGCTCCGTCGGGGTGGCCCATGATGTGCTGAAATCCACGCAGCGCCGTGGACAGCAACTCGTCGCCCGCCGGCTCGCGCGGGACGATCTCCTCCACAACGTAGAGCTGCACCGGCGGCGAGACGAGTGCCACCCGCTTGCCGTGCGACCACATCGTCGTGCCGCCGAAGCCGACACCCTCGTCGCAAGTGTGCGTGATCAGACCCCAGAGCCACGCCCGTGCATCAGGCCAACCTCGCCATGCGATCACCGGTTGACCGTGCTCGAGCGCGCGGCGCACGAGGGGGGCGTAGCTCGCGTCGAAGTGCTGCGCGAACGGCGGATGCTCCGACAGGCCGACCGCCGCTTGCGGTGGGTGTACGGCACGAAGGCGTAACCCGTACAGCCGCGCCGTTTCGTTCAGAAAGGTGTCGCTTCCGTGTGTGCTCCACCAGCCCAGGCACGCCCGTCCCCGAACCGCGGTCGTTCGAAGCGACAGGGCCAACGCAGCGTTCAGGTCGCGGTAGCGCACGTTGCCGCCGGCCCAACGCAACAGCGCTTCCAGCGCCAGCGTCAACGAGCCGATGCGATCCTCGACGTCGCGTACCAGGAGGCTGTGCAGATCCATCGACCGGATACTAGCGGGGCGCGTGACTCTTGCACAGACAATCCCGTACGGGTGCACCCAGTCTGGGCGGTGTCGGCGGGCGAATGCGTGGCTCGCTCCACGAGGTGACCCGCAACGTTGTCATTCCGACTAGATTCCTCGCTACGCTCGGAATGACAGGAGCGGGGGTGTGGCCATTCTTTGTGGCATCGTCGGCCGGGCACATGCGGTGGAGCGGGTTTTACCCGCCGCAATCGTGCAAGAAGGCGGGTCGAACCCGCCCTACCCTTGGCATGCCACAATCGCTGGTCACACCCCAGGAGCGGCTCGCGCCGCGCGGTCGTTTGACGCCACCAGGTGCGCGTACTACGATCCCGCCGCCGGAGGAACACCACCTCGGCGGGGGTCTTTGATGCATCGCCCGAGTACCGTCGGAGAGTTGAGGGAATGCGGGCACATGCCGCGCACCGTTAAGGACGAGCTGCGCCGGAACGTCATCGAGAAGCTGCGCCGACGCGAGCCCCTGTTTCCCGGCGTCGTCGGATTCGACGACACCGTCATTCCACAGCTGGTCAACGCGCTGCTCAGCAAGCACGATATACTGCTCCTGGGGCTCCGCGGTCAGGCCAAGACGCGCCTCATCCGCGCGCTGCCGAACCTGCTCGACGAGTACACGCCCACGCTGGCCGGTGCCGAGTTGCCCGACGACCCGCTCAACCCCCAGTTCAAGCAATCGAAGCTGATCCTCGCCGAGCATGGCGACGACGCGGAACTGCACTGGATCCACCGCGACGAGCGCTTTCATGAAAAACTCGCCACGCCGGACGTCACCATCGCCGACCTGATCGGCGAGATCGACATCGTCAAGCACGCCGAAGGGCGACACCTCTCCGACGAGTCGGTCCTGCACTACGGCCTGGTCCCCAGAACCAACCGCGGCATCTTCGCCATCAACGAATTGCCGGACCTTCCGCCCCGCATCCAGGTCGGGCTTTTCAACGTCCTGGAGGAACGAGACGTTCAGATCCGCGGGTTTCCCGTTCGCATGAATCTCGACATCTGCCTGGTGTTCAGCGCCAACCCCGAGGACTACACCAAC
>JAJDDR010000510.1 GCA_029260255.1 Phycisphaerae bacterium | reverse complement strand
TGGTAGAGTAAGCTCGTGGACATGCTGGTATCTCCTTGATCTGAAGTCCTTTACAACCTCAGATCAGACCAGCATGTCCGCTTCTTGGCGATGCCTTGGACGCTTCAGCCGGATGAACCGGAAAACAACGGTATTCTTGCGCGCGTTGCTCGCTAGCGGCGTGATTATCGGGTTGGCACGAGCGGACGTGATCAACTGGACGTCAAGCGACAGCGGCATTTGGAACGACCCGTTCAACTGGGACGCCCTACAGCCTCCCGGTCACCTCGACGACGCGGAGCATTTGAAGATGCTGAATCACATTCAGGTGGCTGGGAACCGGTACTGCCTGTCGTTTGAGGGAACCAGCGGGGTGGTGGACCGCTTCCTGCTCATCACCTCGGGACACATCCTGACGCCCCGTGAAGGAGGGCTCCACAAGTCGACCGGGCCCGGAACGCCGTTGGCCAACTTCGTCGTGAAGATGGAGAACGGGTCCGCCGGAGACGAGACCATCGTCAGCGTGGACGGTGTGACCGACGGGATCGACTTCGTCCCCGCCCCCAAGCAAAAGGGAGACTACCTGCGGCAACGCACGATCGACGGAAGACACTTCTACGTCGACAACACAGTCGTCGTGGGCAGGGACTCCGTCATCACGCCTAGCGAGACAGTGCATTGTGTGGATCATACTGTCAGTTTCTGACACCGCCCTTGCGACAATTGAATGGAATGTCGAGATTCGTCTTGATCGGGTCAGGCGGTCCGATATACTGAATCTACCAGTTCACGGACAGGACCATTCGCAAGGAGTGGAGCCATGAGAATCACATCGCCTGGCATTATATTGATGGTGGTTGCAGCGTCGGCCGGCGGCGCGTGGGGGCAGATTCCCGAGGGATACGAGGTTGTCGTCCTGGCCAACGACCTCGGCATCCACTCCCGCCCGGAGATCAATAACCGTTCGGAGGTTGTTTGGTCCTCCGCCTTTCCACCCGATGTCGCGGACGTGTGGTTGTACAGTGACGGCGTAATCCGCAAGATCAGCGACGACGGCGGGTACGACATCCATCCCACCATGAACGACGAGGGGCTTGTCCCATGGCTGCGTTGCGAGTCCTACTTTGACACCGAATGCGTGTTAGCCGTGTACGAAGACGGGCAGGTGTCAACCGTTCCGACTCCTTTCTCGGTCAACCCGACCGTGTGTGTGAACAACACCGGCATGATGGTGTGGGAGCATGATTTCTCCGGCACGGCGGACCACGTCGAACTGTTCGTCACTGACGGCGACACGACCCAGATAACGAACAACGGCCTCTCGAACCAATCCGCGCGAGTGAATCTGAATGGGGACATAGTCTGGATCGAATACAACTTCTGGGTCCCGCCATGGCGATCAAAGGTCATGCTGTGGCGCGCCGGTGAAGGTCTTCCGATCGAACTCACGGACGGCACGGGCAACCCGCAGGGCACCGGTCTGAACGATAGCACGCAAGTGGTTTTCAGGCAGTATGATGGGTCGGAACACATGATCAGGATGTGGGAGAATGGGGTCGTAACAACGATCAGCCCAGGAACGATGCCGCGAATAAGCAACAGGGGCGACATCACTTTCGGGCGATGGGACGAAAGCACGCAGATCAGATACCAAGTGCTTTTCACGGATGGGACCTTCTACCAGCTCCCAAGCACAATTGGATGGTGGAGCGCTAAGGGCGATCTCAACGATCTTGGCGAACTAGCTTGGCGGGAGATCGACCCCATAATCGGGGATACGCGGATCATGATGCTACGAAAGGTGGGGGCCGTGGGGGATTTCAACCGCGATTGCTCTGTCGATTCGTTTGATTTCGCCCAGTTTCAACGGTGTTTCACCGGCGCGAACTCCGGGCCGCCGGGCGGGCTACTCGGCGATTGCACACGAGGCGACTTTGACGAGGATGGAGACATCGACGTGGACGATTATGGTGCTTTCCTGGATGCGCAGACGGGACCGGCGGTCGACGTTCCGGGTTGCGCGCCGTGAGATATGCAATCCAGTAGGCCGGGGCGCGGGGAAGGAGGCGCATGGGCTCCAGGAACCAAGGTGACTGTAGTAGTTGGGCGGCGCCGGTGTTGTAGACCGACGCCGCCGAGACGAGCCCCGACACGCGTGTGCCGGGGACGCCATGGTGAACCTTCAACTCGGAGTATTATAGCATGTTATCAAGAAGTGTACGCATTTCCGCGGGGATTTTGTGCCTATGCCTCGTTGTCGAGGCAGGCGCCCAAACGGAATCGAGTTGGATCTCGGACGTCAGCGGGATATGGGACCACCCCGATCATTGGGAGCCGGTTGTTCCAGACGCGACGATCGACGCGAAGCATTTGAAGATGTTCAGCCACATTCAGGTGACCGGGTGGGCGTCGTGCCTGTCGTTTGAGGGGACCAGCGGGGTGGTGGACCGCTTCCTGCTCATCACCTCGGGACACATCCTGACGCCCCGTGAAGGAGGGCTCCACAAGTCGACCGGGCCCGGAACGCCGCTTGCCAACTTCGTCGTGAAGATGGAGAACGGTGCCGCCGGGGACGAGACCATCGTCAGCGTGGACGGTGTGACCGACGGGATCGACTTCATCCCCGCCCCCAAGCAAAAGGGAGACTACCTGCGGCTGGCGTTGCGTGGCGAATTCAAGAATAGTTCGGTCTCGTTCGGCGACAACGGGGATCTGTACTTGGACGTTGGATCGGGTGACATCACATCGACCAGCATTGCCATGGGAGACGACGCTCTCGTCGACAGTAAGGCCCGCGATGTAGTGGGTCCCGGGAACCACACCGTCGCGTGGAGCTTTGGCGATAGCGGCACCGTCAATGTTCTGGCCGAAACCGGTCCCATCGGCGGGAACGTCGAAGGTGTGGACATGACCTTCGGAACTTCCGCAGCGAAGTCCGATGAGGGCACAATCGTCAACATCCACCGTGTCGGGCGGGGTACGCCGATCATCGATGACTGGCTGCTTCGCGGATTTGCGAATGTGACGGTCGATCAGGGCTTCACTGCGGCCGACGAGAGCGCGACGATCGTGCTTGAGGACTCGTCCAAAATGTCGATCGGCAGTGAAGGCGAACACGGCACGTGGGTGGTGAGGGACTCCGCGTCGCTCGCCGGGGGTTGGTAGAAGCCGGATGCCATGCTGATTGACGGAGGCGCGGTTGGAGTCCGCCGTCTCGGTCAGAAGGGCTTCCTTTGGGACCTGACGATTCAAAACGGTGGCAGCGTCGATACGTTTCAGCAACCGTTTCAGTTCAACGAGGTCTCACTCACCGGCACCGGCTTTCTTCCTGCGCCACTGGGAACTCGGTCCTTGCCTACAGCGGGCTCGGGAATACGATACGAACTCACGACATGGACCTCGGGGGCGAGTTGGTGAAGAACGCGTGGGCGTCAGACCTGGATATCGCGGTCACCGAGATGTTCCTTGTCACGGCAGAAACCGTTCGGATCGAGAACCAACAGACACTCACCATCCGCTTCGACACCGAGGACGTGTCCGTCGAAACGCAGGACATCGGGTCGGACAAACTCGTCGAGGCGTTCGCCCCCGACTACGGGGCGAACAACCCCGGGAACGTGCTGTTTGTCGATTCACCTTGCGTTCGTCGCTGGGAGAAGCTCACAGCCCGTCAGGGTGCTCACAGCACGCAGCTATTCGATGATTTCTGTAGCACCCCCATGAGCGGGTCGCCCGGTTCTTTGGGTTGCCCCGGGGGCTCGCCCCCGTACGGGGTGCCCGAGGCTGTCTACGTCATCGACCTTGAAGTCGAAGCAGGGGCCACACTGATAGCGGGGGTAACGTCGGTTCCCGTGAAAGAGGTGAACATCTACTACACGGGGGTCTTGACGGGCGTGGAGAATATCGTCGACAGGGCGGGGTTGCCCTATGTCCCGGTTCGACTGACACCCACCGCCTATGGCGATTTTAACGGGGACGGAGAGGGGAATGATGATCCGGCGGTGCCGGGAAACGACACCTACCGGTTCAACCAGGCGTTCTGCACGTGCGCCGAGTTCGACGCGCGTTACGACCCACTGGTCGACTGGAATTGCGACGGCTTCATCGACAACACCGACCGCGATCAGTACAACGCCAACTGGAAGAACCCCGCCGGTTTGACGACGGGTCCTTGTAGCCCCGGTTTCTGCGGTACATAACGCGGGTTCCCAACAGAATGGCTATCCTTGCTCGCTCCGTCTGGTCCGGGAGGGCGAGGCACCTGCCGAGCCGTAGTACCCTCCGGCCGCGGTGGGTGCCACTCGCCGGGAATCTCGGCCTGGCGAGTGTTCCTCCGATTCCGTAATGCGGCCATACTGTGTCGACGGCGTCATGCCGGCGCGTTGTGCGTCTGCGCTCTTCGACCCCCGCGCCGGCGCTCGGGGCTCTGATTCTGGGTCTTGCACGGAGGAATCGGGATGGACTTTCCGAAATCAAAGGATGCAGGTGCTTTTGCGTTCGAGACCATCCGGTACGAAAAGAGCGGGCATCGCGCCACCATCACGCTCGACCGGCCCGACGTGTTGAACGCGGTCAACTTCACGATGCTGCGCGAGCTGCGCGATGCGATCGAGGACGTGTCGTGGGATGACGCGGTCCGTGTACTCGTGTTGACGGGGTCGGGGAACCGCGCGTTCTGCACCGGCGCGGACCTCAAAGAGCAGGAGCGCCACTGCCTCGGCAACCCCAACGCCTATTGGAAGTGGATGGGCGCGTTCATCGAAGTCCACGAGAAGCTGCGCAACATCGGAAAGCCGACGGTGGCGCGCTTGAACGGAATGGTCGTCGGCGGCGGAAACGAAATGAACATGTCGTGCGACCTCGCCATCGCGGCCGACGACGTGGTCATTCGTCAGGTCGGCGCCGCCCGCGGGAGCGTTGCGGCCGCCGGCGCGACTCAGTGGCTGCCGTTGATCGTGGGCGATCGCCGCGCCCGAGAGATTCTGATGCTGTGCGAGGAGGTCCCCGCGACACAGGCACTGGAATGGGGGCTGATCAATCAAGTCGTCCCGCGCGCCGATCTGGACACGGCCGTGGACGCGATGTGCGTCAAGCTGATCGACAAGCTGCCCGAGTGCATGCGTTACACGAAGCAACAACTCAACTACTGGCGCGAGATGTCCTGGCACCAGACCATCGGCCACGCCCGCGAATGGTTGAGCATTCACAATACGTCGACGGAGGTTCGTGAGGGCACCAAAGCGTTTGTCGAGAAGCGCCCGGTGGACTATGGAAGTGTGCGTGGAAACCGCTAATCCCGCTTCTCAGGCACAGCATGACGCTGAAAGCGGTGCCGAGATCATCGACTTCACGATGCAACGTCCCGGCGGGATCCGTCGCATCTTTCTTCTTGCTATCATCATTCTCGTCTGCGCGGTGGTTGGGTCGGTCGTCCTGGCATTGTCTGCGGCGCTCGTTGAGTCGTGGTTCCCCGCGATTCCCCCGGTGATCCGGTTCGGCATCCAGGTGGCTTTGCTTCTTGTAGTCGCGGCAATTGCCGGTGTGCCCTGGTGGGTCATCCACCGCCGCCGCGTCTGGACACGCGCATTCGATGCATCGCAACTGTCGATCCAGCAAGTGCTGCCCCGTTTTCTCGGCTTGAAGTGGCGCGAGCCGAACCCGAACACATTGCAGATGATTGCTTACGCGCTTGTTGGCTGGGACCGCGTTGGCCACACGCTTCGCGTGTTCATGAAGCAGGAGCCGTGGCCGGTCACGCCCCTCCGCGAGACGTTTGAGCCCGAACCCCTCAATGAAGGAGCAAGCTCATTCGGCCGCCTCTCGGCGAGCGCGTCCGGCATGGACGACGAACGGGGAGATGAACAGTCCTCGATTCGCCGCATGCGACGGCGCACTCGCCTCGCAGGCGGCAAGTTCGTAATCGCGGCGGCCGTCGTCCTCCTGCTTGTGGGAGGTTTCAATCTATACGCGGTTGGTACGGCGAGCGTGCTCATCTGGGGCCTCCTCGCGTTGGTGATGAACGTGTTCGGGGCGCGGGGCAGCATCACGTCGCGTCAACAGTTGTTCCTCGTGCCGGGGGCCGTCGTCGTGCGTCGCGCCGGTGCGTTGCAGGACAACTGGCACCTCCACATGTTCACCCGGAGCACAGCAATTCTGATCCTTCATGAAACCAGTATGCGCGGGTGGATGGTGCTACTTGCGGACATCGAGTGCTGCGAAACCGCCTTCGCCACACGGCGAGAAGTCGAAACACTGCTTCGCGCGTGGACGAGCCCACTTCCGCCGCCGCCGGAGGAACGTCTTGTGGATCTTCTCTGACGCTCGGGGCGCGCGGGTGCCGGCCGGACTGGATGGCGCTTGGGTGCGTGAATGTGCGGCTCGCCGCGGACGGCTCCCCTCGTCGTTGTCATTCCGACGGAGCGAAGCGACCGGGGAATCTAGCCGGAAGGACATTCCGGCCAGATTCCTCGCTGCGCTCGGAATGACTGCAGCGGTGGGCGACGTGCCGACGTGGGCGTCGCGTTTCGCCAGCGACGTGAACTGTGTGCCGGCTTGGGATGCACCCAGGGCGACTTGACGGTTGGGCGGCAAGTTGCAAATCCGCGGGACGCGCGCACAATGCCCGGCATCATGAGCGAACCGATTCTTACCGAAGCACAACGGCGCGTCGGGGTGGTGACACTCAATCGGCCGGACGTGCTGAACGCGCTGTCGTTGCAGCTGATGGACAAGCTCGCCGGCGCGCTGGAGGCGTTCGACGCCGATCCCGAAATCCGCGTGATCGTCATCGCCGGCAGCGAGAAGGTCTGGGCCGCGGGCGCCGACATCAAGGACATGGCCGACGCCTCACCAACCCGAATGCACGAGCTCAACATGTTCGCGCGATGGGAGCGCATCAAGAGAATCCGCAAGCCGATCATCGCGGCCGTCAGCGGGTTCGCGCTCGGCGGTGGATGCGAGTTGGCCATGCACTGCGACATCATCATCGCCTCCGAATCGGCCAAGTTCGGCCAGCCGGAGATCAACATCGGCATCATACCCGGCGCGGGCGGCACGCAACGACTGACGCGGGCCATCGGGAAGTTCCGGGCGATGGATATGGTCCTCAACGGGCGGTTCATCTCCGCGCGCGAAGCGTACGAGTTCGGACTGGTGTCACGCCTCGTGCCCAAGGAGCACTTTCTCGCCGCGGCGCTAAACCTCGCACACGAGATGGCGCAAAAGCCCCCCATCGCCCTGCGGCTCGCAAAAGAGTCGGTGCTCAAGGCCGACGAATTGGCGTTGAGCGAGGCGTTGGAGTACGAGCGGAAGCTGTTCTACCTGCTATTCGACACCGAGGATCAGAAGGAGGGGATGGCCGCCTTCCTCGAGAAACGCAGACCGGAGTTCAAAGGGAAGTAATCAATGAATGATGGACAGCAGTCCGTACTCGTGGAGAACGAAGGCGCCGTCCGCACGCTGCGCATGAACCGCCCCGACGTGTTGAACGCCTTCAACGACGACTTGCTGTCGTCGCTCGCTGGTGAAGTGAAGGCGGCGGCGAAGGACGACTCGGTTCGCTGCCTGGTCATCGCCGCGGCCGGTCGCGCGTTCTGCGCCGGTCAAGACCTCGACACCGTCAAGGCGCGGATGAGCGATCCGCAAGCCCCGGACCTCGGCAAGCACCTGCGCAATCTCTACAACCCCATGATTCTCAACCTTCGCTCGATGGAAAAGCCCGTGATCGCCGCGGTCAACGGCGTCGCGGCCGGCGCGGGGTGCAGTCTCGCGCTGGCGTGCGATCTGCGAATTGTCGGCACGTCGGCGAGTTTCATCGAAGCGTTCATCAATGTCGGCCTGGTGCCCGACTCCGGAAGCACGTTCGTCTTGCCGCGTCTCGTCGGAATGGCGCGGGCCATGGAGATGGCGTTCACCGGGAGAAAGGTCGCCGCCGACGAGGCGCTCTCGATCGGTCTCGTGAACCGGGTCGTCGCCGATGACGACCTGTCGGCCGAAGCAATGAAGCTCGCGCAGAAACTGGCGAACATGCCGACCCGCGGCATCGGTCTGACCAAGCGTGCCTTCAACCGCGCCTGGACCGCCGAGCTGGACGACCAACTGGAGTACGAGGCCTTTCTACAGACGACGGCGGGACAGACGCAGGATCACATCGAGGGTGTAACAGCCTTCCTCGAAAAGCGCAAGCCCGTGTTCACCGGTCGGTAGCGTTGCGGCACACCTGAATCGATGTGTCATCCGAGCCGCACCCGCAAGGAAGCGGATGCGTCAAGGCAGCATCGACCCTCCGAGGACAACCTGCATACCTCCGAAGTCGGGCCAGTCGACATCGAGGTCACCGTCGAAGTCGAACGCCTCACAGCCCGCATCGAGTAACCCGCCATTGGGACCCGTGAAACAGTTGGACCACGAGGCGAAGTCGAACAAGTTAGCCTCCCGATCACAGTCGTAGTCGCCAACGCCAAACTCGAACGCGCCCATATCCACATGTCCGCAAAGAATGCGCGCGTGGCCGTCGAGATCAAGCTCGCCCGACTGAGCAATGAAATCCGGATTGCCCGCGTTGACAACGGGCGATGTTGCCGCGAGTCGCAGATCATCATCCGCATTGCCGGGTATGTTATCAACGCCGTCAAAGTCGGCAAAGAGAGGGTCGACATCCGTGTTCCCCGCGCCACCCAAACCGTGCGGCAGGTCTTGAATACACGTGTAGTTGACGATTGACGTGCCAGTGATCGCTTGAATCTGCGCGTCTCCTCCCGATCCGCCGTCGTCGCTGTTGCCCCAGAGTATGCAGTTCGTCAGGCTCGTTCCTCCGATCTCCTCCAAGAATCCTCCACCCACTGCCGCAGAGTTCGACACGATCGTGCAATTCACCAACGCCGGAGTCGGCGTGTATTCGTGCCTGTTGTAAATCGCGCCGCCTTTGTTCGTAGCGACGTTTCCAATGAAGACGCAGCTGCGCACCGTCGGCTCACCACCCTGGTTCAGTATGGCGCCCCCGTCAACACCACGATTGCCGACAAAAGCACAGTCGATAATCTTTGGATGAGCCGTGCCAAAATGATTGTACACGGCCCCGCCGTTGACGCCTTCATTTCTCAAGAACAGCGAATCCCGTATGATCGGGGCGCAGCTATCATTGACTATCGCACCGCCCCTGTTAAGCGACACGTTCTCCTCGAATACGCAATCCACAAACGTCGCGGTGGAATACTCGTTGAGAATCGCGCCCCCGACAAATGATTCGTTCCATCGAAATGTGCATTCGGACACGGTCGGACTGCTCAGTCGGGCATTGAACATCGCGCCTCCATTGTGCCCGGAGTTGTTCGCGAAGACGCACCGCGAGATACGCGGGGCGCCGGTGACGTACAACGCTCCACCGGCACGATCGACATCCTCCCCATCCGCGTTGCCGCCGGTGATCGTGAAACCGTCGAGAATGGCCGTGTCGTCCGTCGAGCTTCCCGTAACGACATGGTAACTGTTTTCCCCGTTCGTCGTCGAAACGTCAAGCGCGTCGTCGTCGTTCAGATCGCCACTGAGGAGGGTGACATTGATCGTCGGATCGCGTTGTTCCAGATGAAGCTCGTCGCCGGCAAAACCGCCATACACCGCAACGCGATTGTGGAGGGAAAACGTTGCATAACGGGAACCGTCACGTTCGGCCGGCGTGTACCGCCCGGTCGCAACCCAGACTTCGGCGAGCAGGTGTCCGGAGTCGGCTGCCTCGTCGAGACCGGCCTGAAGATCATTGAATGCGTCCGCCCAACGCGACCCCGTGCCCAACCCCGTCGCCCGGGCGTCGACATAGATTCGCCGGTAGCATTCATCCGGCGCACCGTCGCCGTCCCCGTCCGCACTCGTTCCGCCAGTGATGTCGCACTCGTCCGGGATGCGGTTTCCGTTGCAATCGTGGCTCATCCCTGCAGCGATGTCGCAACTGTCCGCAGCGCCGTTTCCGTTGCAATCCGGATCGCATTCGTCCGGAACACCGTCCCCAGTGCAGTCTTCGCTGGCACCGTCTGCAATGTCGCAAGCGTCGGCGACAGAGTTGCCGTTGCAGTCTGGCTCGCATTCATCGGGCATGAGGTTCTCGTCACAATCGAGACTGACGCCCTGGTCCACATCCACGGTGTCGATCGTCCCGTTGCCGTTGCAGTCGTCTTGGTACTCGTGGGCGCCAATATCCACAACGGGCGCAGCGCCAATACCGGTGTCGTCGGCCGTTGGATCATCGACAAACCGGAGGAGACCCCCGAAGTCGTCCGTGATGCCACTCGGCACGAACGGATTCCCGCCGGCGTCGATGCAAGGTGAACCCGCAAGCACGCGAACGTCATCGTCCTCCGTTCCAATCACGTCGTCCGCGCCGCGGGAATCGACAAAGAGCGGATCGCCGGCGATGTTACCTTCTCCGCCAAACTTGCCCGTCAGGCCTTGCAGGCACGAATAAACGATTTCGATCGGGTGAATCGTCGCCAAGGCATCGAACTGGGACGACTCGACGCTTCCCGCGTCGTCCCGGTTGCCCCAGAGGATGCAATTGCGAAGCGTAGGGCTGGCGTTGACGATGTTGAAGATCCCGCCGGTCGTTGCGGCCTGGTTTGCATAGAATACGCAGTTCGTGAAGACCGGGCGATATGCGTTGTACACGGCGCCGCCCTCTTCAAACGCGAAGTTGCCAATGAAAAGGCAGTTGACGAGATTCAGTTCCCAGGTGTTCCACAAGCCTCCGCCGTCACGCGTACCAGCCCTATTCTCAATAAATGCGCAGTCAATCAGGGTTCCGTCCCCGTAGTTGGCCATGCCGCCGGCGGATGTCACCGCTACGTTGCGGACGAAGCGGCATGATTGCATATAACAGGTGCCGCTGTTACTCATCGCGCCTCTGAATCGCGCCTTGTTCTCCAGGAACGTGCAACCGACGAGTGTTGCAACACTCTTGCCACCCGAGCTGCTGAATCCGCCCGCCAGCGCTATTGCCGCGTTCCTCACGAAACTGCAATTCGTCAAAGTCGTATTCCCTGAAGCTTGCATTCCTCCGGCGTCGTTGGCGAGATTCCCCAAGAACTCACAATTCGTCAACGTGGCGGTAGATCCGGGTCCCTGGAGCACGCCGCCGCCGTTATCTTCGGCCGTGTTGGAAATGAACGCACTGTCGGCGATGACTGTGGTTCCATCGATGCTGAACAATCCCCCACCGTGGGCCGACTGCCCGTCGATGGTGTTGTCGGTGAATTCGCAATGCGACATGCTCAGGGCGCCCGAATTCCATATCGCGGCCCCGCCGCTACGGTTAATGCTGCTTGCGTTTTGAATGGTCCTGTAGTTGTCAACGAAAAGGCAATCTCCCAAAGTGAGATCCCCGGCTGACCATATTGCACCGCCACCGCTGTCCGACACACTTGGCGAACTCGTGCGGATCGCCCGGTTGCGAATGAACGTTGCGGCGCGGATGGTGATCGTTCCACCGTCATTGAGCATTCCACCGCCATTGGGATGGGCGCAAGAGTCCGTAGCGCTGCCACCCGTCACGATGACGCCGTCGATCACCGTGGAATCGTCGGCGCCGTTGCTGGTGACAACATGACAGGAGTTGTCGCCGTAGTTCGCGAAGTC
>JAJDDR010000509.1 GCA_029260255.1 Phycisphaerae bacterium | reverse complement strand
CCGAACTTGATGACGCTCTCGGCGATATGCTCGCCGGCGCGGACGTGCCGTCCCCGGCCAACGCCCGACCGCGGCGCCGGTTTCTGTGGGCCGCCGCGGCCGGCATCGTCATCGGTGCGAGCGCCTGGTTCGCGATCAACGATTCGGCGGGTTCTCCGTCGTTTGTCGATCTGGTCGTCGCGGACTTCGAGCACTTCCTGGACGAAGGGAAGAAGCTCCAGGTGACGTCATCGAGCCCCGCAACGGTCGCTAAGTGGCTCCTCACGAAGACGTCGGTAGCCGTCGTTCTACCGGCGCCGCGCGTGCCGGGGACCGCGCTCCTCGGCGGGCGGAAGTGCAAGATTGCCGGACGACCGGTGGCCTTTGCGATCTACGAGATTGACGGCGAGCCCGTCTCGTTTTTAGCGCTGCACGCCGAACAGGGTGACCTCGCGGAAATGAATGAAATCCACTTCGGTGGTGAAACGTACAGGGTGGGCCGGAGTAAGGGGTGCACGGTTGTCGCACGCCGGCGCGATGCGCTGGTGTACGCGGCCGTGTCCAACCTGCCCGCGGACAGACTTCTTACCTTGATGGCGGACACGGTGCATGAGAGCGATTGAAGTCGGTCTGAGAAATCCGTATCTGGTCATAGTTCTGGTTCTGGCGGTGGCGGTGGTCGGCGGGCGGGCGATGATGGACATCCCCGCGGACCTTCTGCCGCAGTTTGACACGCCGGCTGTGCAGATCGTCTGTTTCTATCCCGGCATGCCGCCGGAGGTTATGGAACGCGACATCATGAGCCGGCTCGAACGATGGACCGGTCAGTCCGTCGGCATCGAGCACCAGGAAGCCAAGGCGATGCTCGGGGTCTGCGTGGTCAAGGACTTCTTCCGAGAGGACATCAGTTTCGACACGGCCATGTCGCAGGTGACTTCGTACGCCATGAGCGACATGTTCTACCTGCCACCGGGCACGATTCCGCCGATGGTCATGCCGTTCGATCCGACGGCGTCGGTGCCGTTGTGCCTGGTCAGCGTGTCCAGCCCGACGATGACGGAGAAGGAACTCTACGACGTTGCGTATTACGAATTGCGCAATCGGTTGCAAGCGATTCAGGGCGTGATCGCGCCCGCGGTATACGGCGGGGTATTGCGGAGAATCCTCGCGTACGTCGACCCGATGGCGTTGGCGGCGCGAGGTCTCTCTCCGATGGACGTGGTCGACACGCTTCAGAGTCAGAGCGTGTTCATACCGACGGGCAACGCCAAGTTCGGAGACATCGACTATCAGATCGTCTCGAACGCCATGCCCGCGACGGTCCCCGAACTCAACGACATACCGATCAAGACGAAGGACGGCGCCGTCGTCTTCATGCGCGACGTCGCCCACGTCGAGGACTCGAACCAGATTCAGTCCAACAAGGTGCGGATCAACGGCGCGGCGATGGCCTACATCCCGATCTACCGCCAGCCGGGCGCCAACACGCTCGAAATCGTCGACTCGATCAAGAGCAAGCTGGAGAGAATCAATCTGCGGCTTCGCCAGATGGACCCCAAGGCCAAAGACCTGGTGCTCGGCGTGGTGATGGACCAGTCGTCCACGGTGCGGGCATCGATCAAGTGGCTGCAGGTGTCGGCCATTCTCGGTGCGATGCTGGCGGGCATGGTGGTGCTGGTCTTTCTGCGTAGTTTGCGGCTGACGTTCATCGTGCTCCTGGCCATTCCGCTGTCGATCCTCGCGGCGTTGATCGGCCTGTTTTACACGGGCGATACGATCAACAGCATGACGCTCGGCGGGCTGGCGCTGGCGATCGGCATTCTGGTCGATCAGTCGATCGTCGTTCTGGACAACATCGTTCGTCACCAACGCATGGGCAAGTCGGGCTTCCAGGCTGCGCTCGACGGGACGCGCGAGGTATCGCTTCCGGTGCTGGTGTCGACCATGACGTTTGTCATCGTGTTCTTCCCGGTGGTGTTTCTGACCGGCATACCGCGTTTCCTGTTTCAGCCGCTGGCGGTCACTGTGACGCTGGCGGTCGTCGCGAGCTACCTCATCGCCATGCTGGTCATCCCGGCATTCTCCGCGAAACTCATGAAGGCTTCCAGCGCAGGCGGCGACGCGAGCGTTACGCCGGCGTGGTTCATCGCGTTGTTCGGACGGATTATTCATCTCCGCTATCTGGTCGTGATCGCTTCGATCGCGCTGCTGGGCGTGGCGGGCTTGACTGCCGCGACGATGGGCCGCGAACTCTTTCCCGCCGTCGATTCCAATCAGTTCGCCATCTACGTGCGACTTCCGTCGGGCACGCGGATCGAGAACACCGAGCGCGTCATCGCCGACATCGAAACGAGTATCATGGACGAGTTGGGGCAGCCGGACCCCGATCCCGCGGAGGAGAAGCACCCCGACTCCAACCTGCGCATCCTGATTTCCAACATCGGCGTCCTGATGGACTGGCCGGCGGCGTACACGCCGAACAACGGACCGATGGATGCGTTCGTTCTCGTTCAGACCAAGGGGAAAGCGGACAAGCCGAACACGTTCGCCTCGGTCGACGCGTTGCGCGAGCGGCTCCGACGGGAGTTTCCGACGGTCGAGTTTGCCTTCGACACGGGCGGGATGATGACCGCCGCGATGAACTTCGGTTTGCCCTCCCCGATTCAGGTGCAAGTCAGCGGCAGCAATCTGCACACCGAACAGAAAATCGCCCAGGAGATCAAACGCATTGTCGAGAATGTCCCGGGAACCACGGACGTGCGTATTGCTCAACGACTGGATTACCCGCAGATCGGCGTAGAGGTTGATCGTGTGAAAGCCGCCCAACTCGGCGTCGTGCAAGAAGACGTAATCAAGAACATCGTGACGGCGGTCAATTCAAGCATCGGGTTCAACCCGGCGTTCTGGATCGCGCCCAACTTCAACCACTATTTCATCGGCGCCCAGTACGCCGAGACCGACATCAACTCGCTGGAGACGCTTCGCGATATTCCGATTACCGGATCGAACAGCACCCACCCCGTTGCGCTGCGAAACGTCGCGGACTTTTACCGCACGACGGGACCGGCCGTGGTCAATCATCACAACATCACGCGCGTCACCGACGTCTTTGCGAACGTGGCCACGGGGCACGACGCGGGATCGGTGGCGGACGTTATCGAGAGCCGCCTGCGCGATTCCGGCGTACTCGAGGCGCAAGCCAACTCGGACGAGCGCGGCACGTTCTACGATCTCGCCGGTGAGTTCAAGGGCTACAGCTTCAAGCTCAAGGGCGAGACCGAGACCATGCGCAACGCGTTCGTGCAGTTCCTCAAGGGGCTGATCATCGCGGCGATTCTGGTGTACCTGGCGATGGTCGCGCAGTTGCGGTCGTTTTCCGTGCCGCTGGTCATACTGTTCAGCATTCCGCTCGGGTTCGTCGGCGTGATCGCGGCGCTGAAGCTGACCGGGACGCACTTCAGCGTTCCGGCCTTCATGGGCATCATCATGATGACCGGCATCGTTGTGGAATACAGCATCATCCTGCTGGAGTTCGCCAATCAGCGCGTGCGTGCCGGGCTCAGCGTCCGAGACGCGATCGCGGAGGCGACGTGGATTCGACTCCGGCCGATCCTGATGACCTCGCTGACCACGTGGCTGGCGCTGGTGCCGATGGCGATCGGTGCGGCTGGCGGCGAAGCGAACGCACCGCTGGCTCGAACCGTAATCGGCGGCGTGCTGGCGGCGACCGTGCTGACGCTCGTGGTCGTTCCATGTCTCTATGTGATCGTCAAACGTGAGCCCACGCCGGCGCTCGCGACGGAGGTTTGAGATAGTCATGTTACGAAAAAAAGAGGTGATTGCCCCGCGTTGTCATCCGGAGCGAAGCGAGGGATCTTGCCGGATGCGCAGCAAGATGCGTCGCTCCGCTCAGCATGACGTTCCGCGTTTCGTTCTTCCGAGAGTGCTCGGCACACTCATCGCGGCATTCGGTGTTGCGGGCGTGTGCGCTGCCCAGGACGGCGATTCACCTGGGCGCAATCGCGTCTTCGTCAAGGTGTCGAGTCCGGTGCGGCGAACGCTGTCGCGGGAGATGCGGATCCCCGCCAGCGTGGTGGCCGACGAGCAAGTGGATCTGTACGCCAAGACGAGTGGGTACGCGGACGAGATCGCCGTGGACATCGGGTCACGGGTCGAGAAGGGCGACGTTTTGGTTCACATCAGCGTCCCGGAGATGTCCGACGAGCTTGGTCAGGCGCAGGCCGTTCTTCTCGCCAATCAAGCCAAGGTGCGTGCGTTGCAGGCGAAAGCCGTCCAGGCGCAGCGCATGGTTGAGACGGCCGATGCGGAGGTTGATCGTTATGAGGCGCAGCTCCGGTTCGACGAGATCAAGCTATCGCGACAGCAACGCCTCCACGAAGGCAATGCCATCCCCGAGCAGATGCTGGACGACGCCCGCGCCACCCATGCCGCCAGTACGGCGCAATTGCACATCGCCCAAGCCCAAGCCGCCGGCGCACTCGCCGAGAGACAATCCGCCGAGGCGGATGCCGAGGTAGCGCAATCCCAGACGAAGGTGACTGAGGCAAAGATCGCCCGCATGAGAACACTCATGGGTTACGCATCGATTCGAGCGCCGTTCGACGGCATTATCACAGATCGGTGGGTCGATCACGGCGCCTTCATTCGCTCAGCCGCTGAAGGCAACACGACGCCGTTGGTACGGATCGCGAAGACCGACCGCGTCCGGATCGCGCTCGATGTTCCGGAGTTGGACACGCCGCACGTCGGGCGGGGAACCGCGGCGAAGATCGACGTCAAGGCGCTGCGTGGTGACGCGTTCGCCGCTACCGTTTCCAGGACCGCCGGCGCGATCGATCCCGAAACGCGTACCATGCGCGCGGAGATCGACCTCGACAACAAGGACGGCCGCCTCACACCCGGGATGTACGCGCTGGTCGTGCTGACGCTCGACAGGAAGGAGCACGCGATGGTCGTCCCGTCAAGGGCTCTTCGCGCCGATGCCGACGCGACTTACGTGCTTGTTAGCGCCAACGGCGTGGCAACGGCCAAGCCCGTCAAAATCGGATACGACGACGGCATCTGGACGGAGATTCTCTCCGGTCTCGATGACTCGGACCAGATCATCACGTCGACAAGCGGTTCGGTCACCGCCGGAACCGGCGTCTCGCCGGTGACCACCGGCTCGTAGCGGAGACTGCGGATGGCACAAGAACGAATGAGCGTACGGTTCAGCGCGGCGACCGCGTGGTGCGCGACCGCCGCCATGGCACTAGCGGGCTGCGCCCCGAAGAAGGGGACGGACGTCTTATCGCAACGACCGGATGTTCGTCCGGCGCATGCAAGCGAGCCGGGGGAAGTGCTCGAACTCGGCGCGTCGCACATCCAACCGATGTACACCGAACTCGTCGCAATCGATCTGCCTACCGTTGTCCACGCGGCGACGGCACAGAACTTCGACATCCGTCGTGCGCGCGAGGCAGTGAAGGCATCACGCGGCAAACTGGAGAGCGCCGTCGGCGCGATCTTTCCCGCGTTCGTGCCCACGGCGCTGTTCAATCACGTCGAAGGCACGGTACGGGCAACCGAAGGAAACCTGGTCGGCGTCGGATTCAACACCTTCCAGGGCTCGCTGGCCGTGCAATGGGTGATCAATCCCGGCCGGGTGATCAACGACATCATCGCCGCCAGGAAACGCCTCGCAGCGTCCGAGCATCAGGAGGATGCGATGGTATGCGATACGCTGCGACGGGCGGTAGTGCAATACTATGATCTTGTGCTGGCACAGGCCCGCGTATCCGCAACCCACCAGAGCGTCGCGGAGGCGATGGAACTCTCACGCATCACCGACCTCAGAATCGAGAGCGGTGTCGGCGTACAAGCCGACGCGCTGCGGGCCGAAGCGCGACTCGCCGGACGGCGGCAGGACTTGGTCTCGGCAATGAAGACGTTCTACGACGCCTCGATCGTGCTGACCGTCACGCTCCATCTCGACGCGTCCGTCACGCTCGCGCCGAAAATCGATCGCCTCCCCGCAGTTCATCTTGTCCGCGACGACCTTTCGATCGATGAACTGCTCGACATCGCTGTTGCGAACAGGCCTGACCTCGAACAGATACGCTTGCTTGTCGAGGCCGCGATCGCCGACAAAGGCGCGACGTGGTGGGGGGCGTTCGGCCCACAGTTCTCGGTAGGGTACGACTACGGAGGCATCACCGGCCACGCCAACAACATCCGGCCGGTACGTAACGGTCGCGGTTTTGAGGATCAGACGTTTTCGTTCAGCGACCAGCAGCGTGGAGGGGCATCGACGGAGTGGCGTCTCAGTGTCGCTGCCTTCGGAAACCTCAAGACCGCCGGTGCCATAGCGCAGGGCGCCGTGATCGAGTCCGAACGGAAAATCGACGTTGTCAGGTCGGAGGTCGTCATGACCGCGCAAGCCAGCAGGGCAAACCACGAACTGGTCGGGCTCGCACGTCATCAAATCGACGCGGCGGCAGAGGCACTTCGACTCATCGAAGCGAATCTCCAAGCCGGCACGATGACGACACTCGATGTCTTGCAGGCACAGGACGCGGCCACGCAAGCGCGCCTGCGGCACGCGGAAGCGGTCGTACACTACAATCAGTCACAGATCGAGTTACTCGCGGCGATCGGTCTAATCGACGAGAACGCGCTGCTCGGCGCGACGGACGCTGGCGCTCAAGGCGCGGCGCAATCCGCTGATGCCGGTTGACCGTTAACGGCCATGCACACGCGGTTGCGTCCGGACTCCTTGGCGGCGTACAGCCGGGCGTCAGCGGTCTTGAGAATCGCCGCGTCGCCGCTGTTGTCGAAGTCCGTCACGATGGCGACCCCGATGCTGATGGTGACGGACAGGTCTTGACCTTCCCAATGGACGCGGGAATCCTCTACGGCCGCGCGAAGACGTTCGGCGAGCCCACGGATACCTTCCACTGACGATTCGGGGGCGATCACGGCGAACTCCTCGCCGCCGTAGCGGGCGACGCAGTCGATCTTCCGCACATTGGCGTCCAACACGCGCGACACGCCCTGGAGCACACGGTCGCCGGCCTGGTGACCGTGCGTGTCGTTGAAACTCTTGAATTTGTCGACATCGATCATCAGCAGGGCGAACGGTGTGCCCGATCGCGCCGAGCGATCGAGTTCCAGCATGAGGCGCGCGTCGAACGCGGCCCGGTTGCCCAGGCCGGTGAGCGCGTCCGTGGTCGCGCGGCGGAGCAGGTCCCCTTGCTGTTCTGTGAGCGCCCTGTTCTCGACGTGCATCGCCAGACTCAACTCGGCGATCCGCTCGTGAACCTCGTGCTGAATGTCCTCGGGGTTACGCACGTGACCCGGCGGCATCTCGAATGCCGAACGCGTGCTCTCGATCTCGCCGGCGATCTCGCTCATGAGTTCCGAACACTGCGCCGAGCCGATCTTCAGAAACCGCTCCGCCTCTTCGACAAACACGTGACAGTCCGGGCTGGACTTCCCATCCGGACAGATGACGCCCGCCGCGGTCTCACCAACCCGCAGCACGCGCGCCAGCGGCGATGGTTCCTGACCACTGTCGCTGTCCCGGAATGTCTCGATGGCGCTGCACAGACTGTCGGGAATCCGCCACGACCGGAGCAACTCGGCGCCGATCCCGGGGTAGGCCTCGCCCAGGTGCTGCTTCTCAAGCGCCATGAGGTCTCGCGGTATGTGATTCGCGACCGCGAGAACGTGCGCATATTCATTCGGTACACCGATCGCCAGGACGGATCGCCCGATCTGGCTCAATAGTCCGGCCACGAACGCATCTTGTGCCGGGCTTACGGCAGAGGCGGTGGCCAAGATCCGCGCGGCCACCCCGCAGCCGACCGACTGGATGCCGAACTTGGTCTGATCGAAACCTTTGCAGACTGACGCCTCACCCGATCCGAGGACGGCGAACGACAGCGCCATCATCTTCACGCCGCGCACGCCGATCAGGGTGACGGCGAGTTGCAGCGAAGTCACCTCGTGCGAGATTCCAGCCATCGGCGAATTCGCGAACCTGAGAATCTTGGCCGCCATCGCGGGATCCTGAGCGAGAACGTCCGCGATTTCGGCGGCCGACACATCTTCGCAGCGCGTTAGCTCCAGCAGCTTCAGGACCACGCCGGGCGGCGTGGGCAGTCGCCCGGCCGCGCTGATTCGGTCAAACAGTCGCTCTGCCATTGTGCTTCCGCTCTCCTCGCTCCGAGCACCCGTCTCTTGCCCTGAATCGCGCACACCGCAAGGCACCAGGATCGCTACACGCCACCGACATTGCCGCGGCACGCGCCGGTTAGGGCGTACGCACTACATCGGTCAAACCACACCCACGCTAAACACCCCGTAGGATTGTCCAAGACCGGCGGTTTTCTAACTGAGCGCGTCGTGATTATGGGTCTGCAGTGTACTCGGACATTCGAGCGCGAGGACTATCCGGACGCACTTTGCGCGCGCGTCGATCCGTGCGCCTAGGGGTATATCTTCCCCATCATGCGGGGATAGGCGGCTGTCTCGCGGATGTGTTTCAACCCGCACAGCCATGCGACCGTGCGCTCGACGCCGAGACCGAAACCACCGTGCGGAACGGATCCGTAACGCCGCAGGTCGAGATACCACTCGAAGTTCTCGACGGGCA
>JAJDDR010000508.1 GCA_029260255.1 Phycisphaerae bacterium | reverse complement strand
GGGCTGGCACGTGCCGTGCATTCCGCTGCTGATACCCCGAGGCGGATAGGAGGAAACACCACCATGTCAATTTCCAAGAGCCAGCAAGGCGGTCTCATACAGTCGCTACGCCACCGATTGAGCATGACTCAAGAAGAGTTTGCTCACTCGATCGGCGTAACGGTATCGACCGTGAACCGATGGGAAAACGGCCACATCGAGCCGAGCCGACTCGCCCGCAAGGCGATGCAAGGTCTCGCTTCGCAAGCGGCCATCCCGCTAGATCTCGACAACGATGCGGCGCCTTTGATCGGCCACATCGGCAAAGACCTGTATGTTGACACGGCCGTTCCCCCGGGGAACGGCCGTGGACGGCTTCAGGCCCAGGGTCGAAGCGCGGCCGGAGGGACTGCCCTCCTGTCGGCGAGGTGGACCGCAAGCGCGAAAGCGCCGTAGCCACACCATCTCTGCGCCTCGAAGCGTTCTCTGACTAGTCGTCCTTGCGGCGGTCGAACAGGTAGATGACGGTTTCCCCGGCGGGATTGTTGCCGGTCAGGTTGGCCGTGGACTCCCACACGACGAAGCGTCCCTGGCTGATATGCGGCAGGGTGTTCTCGCCGAAGAAAGAGCGCGACAGCGGCAGCGTCGTGCCGTTCTTGCGATCGAACAAGTGGACTCGCCGGTTGGTCGGATTGTCGCCGTTGTCCTCGACGTCGGAGGTCGACTCGAAAGCGACGAAGCGGCCGCGTGAGTTGCTCTGCGGATTTACGTTCTCGCCGACGGTCGTAAAGGTGACTTGCTCGAAATCCCCTTTCTCCCACAGAAAGATCTCGCGGTTGCCGTCACTGTTGTCACCGCTCGGGTCATAGTCGCCGGTGGAGCTGAACACCAGAATCTTGCCGCGCTTGGACAAGCTGCCGGCGTGGTTCTCGACCACCAGAGAGTCGGTGATCTGCGTCATCACCCAGGCGCTGCGCTTGAACGTAGCGAGGAAGATCTCGCGGTTGCCGTCGGCGTTCCCACCGGTCAGATCGGCTTCGGAATCAAACAGCACCTGGCGGCCCGTTTGCGTGCTCGGACGCAGGTTGTCGGTGCCGGTGCTGTCGGTGATCTGGGTCCAGACGTTCTTCTTGACGTCCAGCACCATGATCTCCACGTTGCCGTCGCCATTGTTACCGGTGGGATCAGCCGCCGACTGCATGAACACGCGCCGGCGCCCGCCGCGATCGGAGCCGGGGACGTCCGAGTCCAAGCCCGCCGAGCCGTTGCTGAGCATCGAGAGGATGGTGTTGGGATCGGCGGGGTCCTGCTTGCGGTAATCGCGCCGACTCCACACGTGCACCTCCGACGAGCCGTCGGCATTGAGGCCGAGCAGATCGGCGTCGGTAGCGAAGAACACGTTGCCGTTGCGAGTTACCCGCGGATCCGAAGAGATGCCGCTGCCGCTGGCGTCGTTGCTCAGCTGGGTCAGCAAGACGCACACACCCTCGTTGATGATCGGATCGGCCAGGAAGTCGGCCGGGCAGTCCCGGTGGCTTTGGCATACCGCTCCCGGCGTGGAGCCGCCGAGGCAGAACGAAACGTCCTTGCCGCCAGGCTTGCGATTGAGCAGGAACACCTCGTCACCACCGTCGCTGTTGTCGATGGTCACGATCGCATCGCCGTTGAGGTCCTTGTCGGAGACGAAAACCAGGAATCTGCCGTTCGGCGACACGTCCGGTTGCCTGCCGAAGGCTACGAAGTTGAGCTCCGCCCCCCCGCCGTCGCCGCACAGGGCATTGACGCTGGGGAAGCCCCCGGGGGCTGGGCCGCACAGAAACTCGATGAAATCGGTATCGAGCCCGGACCCGGACTCGACCACGGCGTTGCCCACACCCGTCGGCAGGTCGGTCACGTGGAAAGGCCCGCCTTGCGATCCCCACCAGTTCAGGGTGGCCTCGACCACGCCTTCCGGTGCCTGGTTGGTCAGGCCGGTGCCGTTGTTCTCGATGTTGTTCTGCCGCACCCGGGTACCGGCGGCGCCAGGCAGGACGAGGATGCCGCTGCCGGTACTGTTGCGGATGTTGTTCTCCTCGATCCGTGCATCCGTCGCCACACTTTCGACGACCACGCCGTCGCCCGCGGAGCCATCGACCAGATTGGCCAGGAACAGCGTCAGCGGCCCGAGGCCGGACATCCGTACCGACTCCCCGCTGCCGCCACCGCCACTGATCGAGTTGGTCACGGCGATCGTCAGGAACGCAGGCGTACCGGCGGTCTGCGCGATGTCGATATGACCGGCGTTGCCGGTCATGGTGTTGCTCTGGATCAGCGCGCAATGGACCCGACTCTGCCAGGCCACGCCGCGGTTGCTGTTCTCGATGGTGTTGCCGCTGATGGTGAGGTTCGATCCTTCCGCCGGGGCGCAACTACTCTGACCGAGCGGGCAGATCGAATCCGCCGAGACCCCGGTGACCACCGCCTCGATGGTCAGATCGACGATGCTCACGCCACTGCGGCGGACGTCAAAAGCCGTCCCGCTGCTGGTGACCGAGGTCGTGGCCGCTCCGCCGGTGGAGCGCACCGTGACTTCTTTGCTGACGACGACGCTCTCGGCGTAGCTGCCGGGACAGACCCAGACGATGTCGCCATCGCTGACGCTGGCGTCGTCGATGGCACTCTGGATCGAGGCGAAGGCGCCACTGGCGCAGCCAGCGGGTGCGCCGACTCCGTCGTTGCCCACGCCGTCGTTGACGTAGACTTCGAGCGGCGTGCCGCCGTGGATGTAGGTGCAGGCCGCCGATATCGTGCAGTCGTCCTCACAGCCGTCGCCGTTGATCTCGTTGCCGTCGTCGCAAATCTCGCCTGCATCGACGGTGCCGTCGCCGCAGAGATCGGGCGTCGGCGTTGCCGTCGGTGTATCGGTTACGGTGGACGTAGCCGTGGCGGTAGAGGTCGCCGAGCTGGTGCTGGTGGCCGTCGCCGTCGCCGTGTCGGCGGCAGTGTTGGTGGCCGTACCGGTGGCCGTCGCCGTGTCGGCCGGGGTGTTGGTGGCGGTGAACGTGGCCGTCGCTGTGTTGGTGGCGGTGCCGGTGGCCGTCGCTGTGTCTGCCGCAGTGTTGGTGACCGTCGCCGTTGCCGTGTCGGTCGGCGTGTTGGTCGCGGTAGCCGTCGCGGTCGGCGTGGCGCTCAGCTCCGAGTTGCAGTCGAACGCCTCGTAGTCGCCGCCGGCGGAGAATGCGCCGACCAGGGTGACGACCGCCGTCGACTTGTTGATGATCCAGAGCCGGTCGTCGGTCGACGCGGGCCCCGAAGTGCCGGTGGTTCCGTACAGGGTTCCGTCGGGAGTAACGCCGAGGCCTTCCATGTCAGCCACGGGCGAGCCGCCGCTGGTCTCGAGGTCGCCCACGATGGTGGTCGCGCCGGTCGTCTTGTTGACGGTTACCAGCATTGCATCGACACCGTTGCCGTTGTTGACGACCGCGTACATGGTGTCGTTGGTAGGGTCGAGCGCGATGTCGTCGGTGCCGATCCCACCTGTGACGGCAATGACGACGTAGTCGACGCCGGAACCGAAGGCGTCGGCGACGTGTGCGCCGGTAGTCTTGTTGATCTGGATCAGTACATCCGAGCTGGCGTTGACGCGATGGCTGCCGTACAGCGTGCCGGTGGTTGCCGAGAATGCCAGACCGTCGATATCGGTGAAGGAGATGGTGCCAGCCGATCCCGAGCCACTGCCGTAGGTGCTGGCGGTCGCTGTGAAGGTGCCGTCAACTTTGTTCAGGGTGCCAAGCTGACCCTGGTTGGATCCGTACAGCGTACCGTCGGATGGGTCGAACGCGATCGCCTCGATAGCGGTCGCCGTCGATCCGATCACCGTCTCGTTGGCGTTGCTTTCGTCGACTTCGATCAGCAGGTTACCGCTGTCGGCGACGGTGAAGCACTGGAACGCGAAGCTTTCGCTGACGGGCATCACCGCAGCGATAGCAATCAAGATCGCGAACCGTGTTGCGTTGTCGCGCAGCGACTGAAAAAGGTCGCGCATGAATCCACCCCCGAAATGCGGCGTACCGCTGGTAAAACTGCATCGCGCCGAAAAGTTGACGCGAGGATATGTCCCCCGACAAAGCGCCCGGAACACAGGCTGAGCGGACGCTATCGAAGTCTGAACTACCATGTCAATGAGTTTGCTGCGTCGTTCGCAGGGTGACACGACTAGCGGAATCGCTGCTCATGCGCCGGTAGCCGGGGCTGGGCGGGTAGGGGGAGGCGCGAGCGCAGAACCGGCTCGTCTTGGTTTGGAGGCAGGACATGGAGTCGAGGCATGACCTGAAGAGTTGAAAAAGCCACCTGCGGCCCGGCGTGTTTGCAGGCGGTGTATAGCGTTTTCGGCGATGCGACCCCCGGAAACGGGTCATTTCGGAGATCCCCCGCTCGAGACTGGCGGAGCTCTGGCCGTCAACCTCGCATGTCATGCGCTACAACGCGGTTATTCCGCCACCATCTATCCGGACAATCTCCGCCTGTTCGATCCGACGTGGTTCGCCCCCGGCGTCGACATCGCGGCCAAATTGCTTGCTCAGGCTGACAAAAAGAACCAGCCAGTGCTCGCGCTGGACGCCCGCGCGAAACCGCTCGATGCATCCTTTCCCAGCTCGATCGGTATCTGGTACGGTCCACCCTCGATCCACGGGGAACAGGGGGAAGTTGATGAAGATTATTCTATCGATCATTGCAATTGCGGCGGTTTCGCTTCCGGCGGGCGCCATCACCATTACGTACGAGAATCCAACGCCCAACGAGTCGCGCGTGTTCGTCGGTTTCGTCAACACGTCCACCGGCAAC
>JAJDDR010000507.1 GCA_029260255.1 Phycisphaerae bacterium | reverse complement strand
GTCCAGAACGCAGTCGCCGACCAACTCGACCGCCGAAAGAAGGCCACCACGCGCCCAACCAAGGCCAAGGCCGACGCAGCAATCATCAAACTCCTCAGCACCTTCCAGGAACGCATCGCCACCGTCCGCATCCTCGACCCCGCATGCGGCTCGGGCAATTTCCTCTACGTCGCCATCCAGCAGTTGCTCGAACTCGAAAAGGAGGTCATCACCTTCGGAGCAGCCGAGCGCATCGCCGAGTCTTTCTTCCCCCAAGTCCGCCCGACCCAGTTGCACGGCATCGAGATCAACACCTACGCAGCCGAACTCGCCCAGGTCGTCATCTGGATCGGCTACCTCCAATGGATGCGCGACAACGGCTTCATCCACGGCGTCCGCACACCCATCCTCGAACCCATCGAGTCCATACAACGCAGAGACGCAATCCTCGCATGGACCGACCCACAAGGCGCCCCAATCCCAGCCTACCAGGAAGGCGCCAATTGCACCGGCCCCGCCCAATGGACAAACACCGACTTCATCATCGGAAACCCACCTTTCCTCGGCTCTCGAAAAGCCCGGGCTGAATTGGGAGATGAGTACGTCGATTGCTATCAGCGCGTGTACGCGACTTCCCTCCCGGATGGTGCTGACCTCTGTTGCTACTGGTTTGAAGCTGCCCGCCGAGCGTCGCTCGTCACACCCGTGTTACGGGTGGGCTTGCTCGCAACTCAGGCGATTCGGGGCGGGTCCAGCCGAGTAGTGCTTTCTGGGATCGCTTCGACAGGAACACTGTTCTTCGCAGAATCTGACCGCCGTTGGGTTCTCGATGGTGCCAGCGTCCATATCTCAATGGTCGGATTCACTTCCCAGACGGACGAAGTTCCTGTCTTGGACGGGCAACCGGTACCGCTCATTCACTCGAATCTGACAGCGGACGTCGATACGACCACCGCGGAGAGGGTTGTGGAAAACCGAGATGTTGGATTCCAGGGAACAATTAGCAGTGGTACATTTGATGTTGATTGGCGATGGGCGCGTCGCGCTCTCCCCAGACCTAATCCGAACGGACGAACCAACGCGGATGTTCTGGGGCGTTGGTCAAACGGACGCGACGCTACTGGTCGTCCCCGTGCTCAGTGGATTGTTGATTTCGGGGCAAACCGCGAGCAGAATGACGCCGCGCAGTACGAAGTTCCCTTCGAACATCTCGCCGAAGTGGTCCGCCCGATGCGCGACGAACTCAAAAACGGAAAAACCAAATACGCGCACTCGTCAAAGTATCCCTTCTGGGAATTGTGGAATCCCCGTCCGGACATGCGTCGTCGTCTTGATCTGTTGCGGCGGTATATCGCGACACCGCGCGTGACGAAATACCGCCTCTTCGTGTACATGTGCTCCGACGTTCTTCCTGACGCGCAACTCATCGTCTTCGCCCGTGACGACGACTACTTCTTCGGCGTCCTCCACAGCGCCATCCACGAACTCTGGGCACTCCGACAGGGCACGCAGCTTGAAGATCGCCCCCGCTACACGCCCACAACCTGCTTCGAGACTTTCCCCCTCCCTTGGCCTCCCGGATCAGAGCCTGTGGCCCAGCCGCCCCCGGCTGGGGATCGAACACAGACAAACCCACACCCGGGGGCGGGTGTGCCACATGTAGCCCAGCCGCCCCCGGCTGGGAACCAAGGCCAAGCCAAAGACGCCAAGGCCCATTACAGGCGGAACCTCCCGCACATTCAGCCGGGAAGTCGCGCGGTGTTCGTGACCTTCTGCACGCGCGATCGATGGGTCCTGCCCGAGTCGGTGCGTCCCATGGTCGTGGAGCATTGCCTGCACGATCACGGGACGAAGTTGCACATGCACGCCCTGGTCGTCATGCCCGATCACGTGCATCTGCTCTTCACGCCGATGCTGGACGCCGCCGGCACGCCGTATGGATTGGCGGAGATCATGAACGGCATCAAGGGCGCCTCGGCCCATCGAATCAACAAGGCGCTCAAGCGCCGCGGGAGCGTCTGGCAGGACGAGTCGTTCGACCACATTCTCCGCAGAAGCGAGAAGATGGAGGAGAAGGCCGACTACATCTGTCACAACCCCGTCCGCAAGGGCTTGGTCGAATCCGACGACGACTACCCTTGGCTCTGGCGCGAATGGCTCGACGGTGATGTAGCCCAGCCGCCCCCGGCTGGGAACCGAGTTCCACACCCGAGGGCGGGTGTGCTACATGCCCGCATCAGCACCGCCGCCGAAGAGCTCAACGAACTGCGCGAACGCTGGCTCAACCCGCCCGAGTGGATAGAGCCCTTGGCCGAACGAATCGACGCCGAAGACGACTTCGCCGACGTCCCCGAAGAAGCCCGCCCATTGATCCGCCAGTCCGCCATCATGGCCGCCGCCGCCAAGGATCCGCGACTCAAGAAACGAACCCTCACCAACCTGTACAACGAGCGTCCCACGTGGTTGGCCCTCGCCCACGAGCGGCTCGACCGCGCCGTCCTCGCCGCATACGCCGCCATCGATCCGCAAGGCGAATGGCCCGAGGAATGGTCCGCCGTCTGGAAAGAAACCGGCGCAGGCCAACCCCTCCCCGAAGACCACCACCTCGCCCCCACGCGCAAGGACATCGACCAGAGGGTTCTCGCCAACCTCCTCCGCCTCAACCTCGCCCGCGCAGAAGAGCAGCCCGGCTACCGTGACCGGCGCCCACCCCGCGGCTCCTGCCAATCCTGCGGGTACAATCTGACGGGCAACGTGTCGGGGGTGTGTCCGGAGTGTGGGGTGCGGATGTGATTCGGAAGGCGTTGATCGTGGTGCTGTCGATGGCGACAGTGGCCGTGGTTGCGACGTGGGTGCTTCGCAACGTAGCTGATCGCGTTCCGGCCTACTCGAAGGCGCCTTCCTATTCGGAAACTAGCTACACCGTCATGCTGCTGCGAGGTGGGTTCTTCGTCACGTACTTCAAGCCTGTCCCACTGACGTTCATTTGGCAGAACACACACCGCGCACACGTGAAGTTCGGTGGGTTCCTACTGGCCTCTGGTCGCTACACAGAGCGACATGGCGATTTCGTCGCCGTCGGCTACAAGCGTTCAATCGAGTGCCCTTACTGGTTTGCTTTTCTTCTACTGGCGTTCTATCCCACGATCACCTTCATCCGCGGTCCCATGTGTCGTCGACGCCGCCGAAAGCAAGGCCATTGCCTCACCTGCGGCTACAACCTCACCGGCCTCACCGAACCCCGCTGCCCGGAGTGCGGGACGGGGTTCACGCTGCAAGGCAAGGAGTAGCTCACAATCGAAGCAACGGCTCCCGGTGGTTGATTAGCCATCCGAACGGTATAGAGCGCGCAGCACAACTCCCGAAAAAAATCCCTAGAATCTCTTCAGGTGAATGCCCCATTTTGCCGTAAACGCTGGTGTGGCTGCAACGACGAGTTGATCAAGAGCTCGATCGCTGCCCAACTCCGAAACTACCTGAACTTTGTGAATAGCACGCGTGCGCGCTTATCGAACGTTTTGAGTTTTGTCGCTTTTGTCGAATCCCAAGAGGAGATTTCACGATGAACACTGCCACAACCAGCCCCCAACAGCCCTGTCCCAGCAACTTTGCGTCACACAGCGGCACGTGTGTGCCCTTTGACTCGATTCAGGAGCCCGGCTGCTACATCTGCAATTGGAACGGCCACCTGGTCCGTGTCCCCCCGGACGGCGTGACCCCGGGCCGCAGCCCGTTGATCAACATCATCGGCGCCGAGCCTCTCTACGTAACGAAGATCAGCGAGAACCCGTTCGTGACCGTGACCAAGGCGCGGTTGCTGGCGTCGAACTTCGACCTGCCGGTCAACTTCTAAGTCGGCCTGCATCCTCGGCA
>JAJDDR010000506.1 GCA_029260255.1 Phycisphaerae bacterium | reverse complement strand
CAGTGGAGCGAGAATCTAGAATAGTGTGCCGCTCTTTCGGGCACATTGGAGTCGCAGGAATCGAGGTTTGCGGTTCGCTTGGAGCGGACAGTGACCGGGGAATAAAACGCAATGCTGGAAGTTAGGAACCTACACGCGAGGGTCGAGGGTCAGGAGATTCTCAAGGGAATCAACCTGAAGGTGAACGCGGGCGAGGTGCACTCGATCATGGGGCCTAACGGCTCGGGCAAGAGTACCCTGGCCAACGTGCTGGCCGGCAACGAGGCATTTGACGTGACGGCCGGCGAAGTGTTGATGGACGGCAAGGACCTGCTCGATCTGTCGGCCGATGAGCGGGCGTGCGAGGGTCTCTTTCTGGCGTTCCAGTATCCGGTCGAGATACCGGGCGTGACCACGAGCTACTTTCTCAAGGCGGCGCTCAACGCGCGGCGAAAGTACCACGGTCAGGAAGAACTCGATGCCATGGACTTTCTGAAGATCGTCAAGGAGAAGTCCAAGCTGGTCGAGCTCGACGAACGGCTGCTGAATCGGGCGATCAACGAGGGATTCAGTGGCGGGGAGAAGAAGCGCAACGAGATCTTCCAGATGGCCGTGCTCGAGCCGAGACTCGCGATACTGGACGAGACCGACTCCGGTCTGGACATCGACGCGCTCAAGATCGTGGCCAATGGGGTCAACAAACTCCGCGGCAAGGACCGCGCCGTCGTGGTCGTCACGCACTATCAGCGACTTTTGGATTACATCGTTCCGGATTTCGTTCACGTGCTGGTCGACGGGCGCATCGTGAAATCAGGCGGCAAGGAACTCGCTCTGGAACTGGAAGACAAGGGATACGCCGCGGTCGGCGGTCCGGCGGTCGCGACGCCGGCCGGCACGTAGACAGAGAGGGCAAACGGTTCATGCTGGCAACCACGGAAGAAAAAAGCAGCTACGTCTCGCGTTTCGAGCGGCTGGATGGCGAAGGACCACTGAGCAGCCCGGCGTGGCTGCGGGCGATTCGCCGGTCGGCGTTCGCGAAGTTTGACACTCTGGGCTTTCCCACGACGCGGCACGAGGAATGGCGCTATACGAGCGTCGCTTCGATCGCTCGGACGCAATTCGCCGTCGGCGGCGAGTTGGTCCCCGCGGACTTGGATCTGAGCGACTACACCTTCTGCGAGGATGTGTGCAACCGGTTGGTCTTTGTCGACGGCCGGTTCTCCGCGGAGCACTCGAACATCGTTCCGTCGACTCGCGGCGTCAGGATCACCAATCTCGCGCAGGCGTTCGACACCGATCCAACGACGGTTGAGTCGCATCTGGCGCAGCACGCGTGCTACGAAAACCAAGCCTTCACGGCGCTCAACACCGCGATGATGGAAGACGGAGCATTCATCTACGTTCCCAAGGGCGTGGTTGTCGATCACCCGATCCACGTGCTGTACTGGTCCACCGCACCCGGGGAACCGGCCGCGTGTTTCCCCCGCAACCTGATCGTCGCGGACGTGAGCAGCCAGGTGACGCTCGTTGAGACCTACGCCGGGTCACCGCGCTCGGCGTACTTCACCAACGCGGTGACCGAGTTGGTCGCCAGGGACAACGCGGTCATCAACCACTACAAGCTCGGTCGCGAGGGCGTGCGGGCCTACCATGTCGGTCACTTGCAGGTTCACCAGTCCCGCGACTCCGACGTCACGTCACAGGTGTTTACCTTCGGCGGCTCGCTGGTGCGTAACGACATCGGCGCCGTTCTGGACGGGGAAGGCGCCCGGTGTACGCTGAACGGGTTGCACATGATCGGGGGCACGCAGCACGTCGACAACCACCTGCGCGTCGAGCACGCCAAGCCGCGCTGCGACAGTCGCGAGTTGTTCAAGGGAATCCTCGACGGCAAATCGCGAGGGGTGTTCACCGGCAGGATCATCGTGCGCGAAGACGCCCAGAAGACCGACGGCAAGCAGACGAATCAGAACCTGCTCCTGTCCGACGACGCCATGGCGTACAGCAAGCCGCAACTCGAGATCTTCGCGGACGACGTCAAGTGTACGCACGGCGCCACCATCGGGCAGGTCGATAAGGACGCGCTCTTCTATCTGCAATCCCGCGGGCTGTGCATGGAGACCGCACGCAGCGTACTGGTCTATGCGTTCGCCAGCGAAAGCGTCGGCCTGGTGAAGATGGAGCCGCTGCGCAAGCAGATCGAACGGCTGCTCTTTGAGTGCCTGCCGCAGGGGCACCGATTGGCTGATGCGCTATGACGACCACCGCTCCGCAATACTCCGAGCCGCCCGTCGGGACGGACGCCGAGGCGATCGACGTCCATGCGATCCGGGCGGATTTCCCGATCCTCCGGCAGACGGTCAACGGCAAGCCGCTGATCTACATGGACAACACCGCCACCACGCAGAAACCGCAGGCGGTGATCGACGCTCTGAGCGACTTCTACGCCACGCGCAACGCGAACGTCCACCGCGGCGTGCATCACCTCAGCGTGCAGGCGACCCAGGCCTACGAACAGGCCCGCCTGAAGGTCCGTGATTTTCTGGGGGCGAGCCGCGTCGAAGAAATCGTCTACGTGCGCGGCACGACGGAGGCCATCAACCTGGTGGCACAGACCTACGGACGCGCCAACATCCACGCCGGCGACGAGGTCGTCATCTCGACAATGGAGCATCACTCGAACATCGTTCCGTGGCAGATCCTCTGCCAGCAACAGGGCGCAACGCTTCGGGTCGTCCCGATCAACGACGCGGGCGAGTTCCTTTTCGACGAATACGAGAAGCTCCTCGGCCCGCGAACGAAGCTGGTGGCCGTCACGCACGTTTCCAATGCGATGGGAACGGTGAACCCCGTCGAGCGGATCATCCAGCGAGCCCACGCATGCGGCGCCCGCGTGTTGATCGACGGCGCGCAGGCCGTTCCGCACATGAAGGTCGATGTACGGGCGCTGGACTGCGACTTCTACGCGTTCAGCGGCCACAAAGTCTTCGGCCCGACGGGCGTGGGCGTGCTGTACGGCAAGTTCGACGTTCTCGACGCCATGCCGCCGTACCAGAGTGGTGGGGACATGATCCAGACGGTGTCGTTCGAGAAGACGACTTACAACGACTTGCCGGCGCGGTTCGAGGCGGGCACGCCGAACATCGCCGCCAGCATCGGGCTCGGCGCGGCGATCGACTACGTCACGGCGATCGGGCTCGACCGCATCGCCCGCTACGAGCGGGGCCTGCTGCATTACACCACCGAGGCGCTGTCGCGGATTCCCGAAGTTCGCATGATCGGCACCGCGGCGGACAAGGCGTCGGTCGTCTCGTTCGTCGTCGACGGGGTCCATCCGCACGACGTCGGCACGATTCTCGACAGCGAGTTCGGGATTGCCGTCCGCGCCGGTCATCACTGTGCGATGCCGCTGATGAAGCGGTTCAACGTTCCGGCGACGGTCCGGGCGTCCATGGCTTTCTACAACACGCGTGAAGAGATCGACGCCCTCGCCGGTGCGGTCAAACGCGTTGTCGAGGTGTTCGGCTAATGTCCGATCTTGACGATCTGTATCAGGAAATCATCCTCGATCACAACAAGAGCCCCCGCAACCGCCGAAAGCTGGAACAGGCGGACCACACGGCCGAAGGGTACAACCCGCTCTGCGGCGACCACGTCAACGTGTTCATCAACGTCGAAAACGGCGTGGTCAAGGAAGTGACGTTTGAGGGCTCGGGGTGTGCTATCTCGACGGCGTCGGCATCCCTCATGACCGAGGAATTGAAGGGCAAGACCCTCGACGAAGCCAAGGTGCTGTTCAAGAGGTTTCACGGGATGATCACCGGTGAGGACCGGGAGAGCAGCGAGGAGGCCGGGCTCGGCAAGCTCGAGGTTTTCTCCGGCGTCTGCCGCTATCCGGCGCGTGTCAAGTGCGCGACACTCGCGTGGCACACGGTCCGGGCGGCGCTGGACAGCGGCGGCGAGTCCGTCACAACGGAATAGGCTTCTCCGAGCCGCGACGCTGAGGGCGACCAAGGAGGGAGCTCGAAGGGAGCGGACCGCAAGGAAGGAATCACCATGACCCAATCACCGATCGACAAGATACAATCTCAGGCCCTCGAAGCTCAGGTTGTCGAAGTGCTGCGAACGGTCTACGACCCGGAGATCCCCGTCAACATCTACGAGATGGGCTTGATCTACGAGGTCAAGACCGACCCGAAAGGGAAAGTGGACATCAAGATGACCCTCACGTCACCCGCGTGCCCGGTGGCGGTCTCGCTGCCGATCGAGGTCGAAGACAAGATCAAAGCCATCGACGGAGTTTCTGAAGTCAAGATCGACATCGTTTGGGACCCGACCTGGACACCCGAACGCATGTCCGAAGCCGCACGGCTCGATCTCAATCTATAGAAAACAGAAAACAGAAAACCGAAAACAGAAACGTTGCGACGACGCGGCGCCCTTCAGTTCTGGATTTTCGATTTTCTGTTTTCTGTTTTCTGCTTTCTACCGGGCTGTGTGCCGGTCGATCACGAACCCGCGCGGCAGTTCGAGTGCGCGTACGCGATCGGAGGTCATCTCCCAATACTGCACGATCGGTCCGTTGCGGTCCGACGTGATCATAACACTCGGTGCGTGAATTAGATCCAATCCGCCGAGACGCGGACCAGGGACTAACCCATCGTTCGTGAGGGGGTCGTCCACAACGCCCGCGAACGTGAACACGACGTCAGTGCCATCCGGCGACACTATGACATCGAACACGCACACACCGATGCTGCTCCCGTCGAGCGAACAACCGGCGTAAACGCTAACGCCGTCGGTTCCGAGATCGCCGTCGAGATTGTCGAACTCGGTCTCTTGGGAATCGGTCCCGCTGAGCAACGTCAGGTCGTCCGACGCACCGCCGTTACCGATCGATGGAGCCGAGTCCTTCGCCCAGTAGCGAATGGTGTTGGTCTCGGTGTCAAATGCGTACAACAGATCGCCCGACTCCGCGAGACCCTTCAGAGCCGCGTCGAACGCAAGCCCCTCGATGTTGCCCACGACGGTGACGAACCCCAGGGTTCCCGGGTGGAGGTCGGGGTTGATCCGGAACAGCGGGTGCGACAGGCTCCCGCAAGACGTGGGACCGGACACGCAGCGCTCAACCGACACGTACAGGCTTTGCCCGTCGAAGGCCAGCACCGGGTTGGAGGAGACCGCTTGTGGGCACCCGTCGGGGTTGGTGCAGATCCCCATCGGCTCGCGCCACGTGGCAAAGAACTGTCCGCCATCCAGTAGCGCGAGCGTCTCACCCGTCCAGGGGTCGAGTTCGAGAATCGGCGGGTAATTGTCCCTGCCACCATCGGGCGGATGGGCTACGAACGGCTCGGTGTGCATCTCATCAATGCCACGATGGGTCACCGCGAACATTCGCAGACCGTCGGCGAGCGGGACGACGGGGTCCATGACGGTGATGGCGATGTCGTAACGCCGGGCTTGCTGAATCTGCGTCTCGAACCGGCGCGACAACGTCGTGCCCGGTGTGAATGCATCGAACGGCGTGTTTTCCGCGGGGTCCAGGCTGCCGGCGTCGATCGCGACCATGGGGAACGCGATGCCGGTGCCAGACTCCGGCACTTCGGAGACAACGGTCGCGGCCAACTCGTCGGAGATGTTGTCGAGGACGAAGAAGTTGGAGTCGTAGCGCTCGAGCGCGTAGTCCTCCAATGCGAACGGGCAGCCGTCGGGACCAAAGATCGCGAGATAGGAACGCACTCGGTTGTCGCTGTTGCCCGGCGGTTGCAGGTTGTCGGCAATGTTGAGTGAGACGATCTGCCCGGCGTCGGCGGGGACGGCGTAGAAATCGACATCGCCCGAGAAACGCGCGTACGGCCCGTTGCCAAGTACGCGGAGTTCGACCGGCGCGTCGGCCAGGCGATCGCCGGGCACGATGGAGGTGGAGGCGTCGGGGATGGAGTCGTTGCCGTTGGGGCCTTCCAGCTCGTCGACGTCGGCGGGACCGCCTTGTGGAAGCGTGAAACCCTGGCAGAACGGCGAACCGTTCGTGCACGTGCTGATCTGGATCCGGTAGCACTGCAGCGTCGGACCGTTGGGCGGCGAATTCGGATTGGGCGGAACCCGTCCTTCGAGCGGCGCTCCGGGGCGATTGACGCGGCCACCGAGCGTCGGGCGAATGTCACAGTCGTTGGTACATCCCGCGTCCGCGGCGTGGGGGAAGTTGAGCACCGTCGGGGGGATGGCCACCGGTAGCGGGCTACCGTCTTGGTCGAATGCCACCCGGTCCGTACCGAAGATGACCAGGTAGTACACGCCCGGCTCGGGCGACGGGTTCGTCGCGCAATCGACGACGTCACTGCCACAGACGTTGGCGCCGAGCTTGGGCCGCGTCTGATCGAGTCCTCCCAACTCCGATGACTGATCGCCCGTCGCAATGAGGTTGCCGTCCGAATCGTAGAGCGCCAGTGCAAGATCAAACGCGGTCTGAAACCCCTGTCCGACCAAGTTCTTCACTGTCGCGGTAATGCTCATGACGCCGGCCGTTTGCGCCAGCGGATCGTCATCCAGTTCGATACGATAGATGTCGATGTCCTGCCCCAGGCCGGTGAACGCGCCGTCGCCGATCGCGCCGACGATGATCGTGCTCGCGGTCGGTCCGATGGCGTCGGCGTCGGCGAGTGTGTCGTCGGGTTCGTGTTTGGTTTCGTAGCAGTCGAAGTGCCCGCCGCTGCCGTCGTCGGTGACACACGCGGGATCGGTCACGGCAACCGACAGCGCGTACCCGCCCGCGTCATCATTGCCTACGACGACAATCGACGTGGGGTCTTGCGGATCGTAGCCCGCGTTGGCCGCGCTGCTGACGCCGATGTAGACGGTGTCCACTCCGGCGGGCACTTCGAGGGTCTGCAGCGCGTCGAGGTTGAAGCGGTAGTAGTCGTCGCAGCGCGCCATCTCCACGACGCCCGAAACGGTCTCCACGAAGACGCGCAGGTACGGGTCCCACAGCGGGACCGCGTCGCCGTCGGCCTGACCTTCGACGAACGCCGAGAGGACCTGACCCGACACGAGCCCGGTGACGCGGTAGATGTCAACGTCCCTCAACGGTTCGATGGCCGGCGGAATCTCCCCCACGCAGTCCATCCCAGTGGGATCGTCGCTGCACAACAGGAACGCTTGAAAGTCGTCCAGGTCGACGTCGCCGTTCGCGTCGTGGTCGTGAACGCGACACGCGGACGGAACGTCCGACCCGAAACAGCGCTGCAAACAGGCGAAGTCGGCGAAGTCGACACTGTCGTCCTTGTCACAGTCAAAGAAGCGCACGGGATCCGATGCGATCGGTTGACCGTTGTCGCCGATGAATCCGTTCACCGTCACCAGCCCGCTTGTGCAGGGGTCGGGCGGACCGACGGTGACCGGGTCTGCTGTGTCAATCTCGTTGTTGCCGCCTTTGTCTTCGTTCGGGCCGGTGTAGAGCGTCAGCGCGATGCCATAGCGCGGCAGGTCCAGCGCGCACAGATCGCCGCCCGTGCAGACGTCGTTCTGGGTCGGGTCCCAACCGAAATCGTCGCAGACAAGAGAATACTCGGGCGGATCGCAGCCCGTCGACGCCCCGACGATGTGCATGCCGTCTTCGTTGCCCGCACCGCCGCCCGCGAGCACGGGGCCGGCCTTCGGGTCGCCGCCGTCGCAGATGGACACCTCGTCGATGATGCGGACCTCGACACCGACCTTGCCGGACGGCAGCGAGAAGGCCCGTCGCCCAAGCGCTGTGCCGATCGGCTGATCCACGTCGCTGATTTGCTGCTCGGACATCTTGCCGCTGCCGGGCGGATCTTCGTACAAGCCGACGACGTTGTACGTCTGGGCGTCGTAGTCCACACTGACGCGCATCAAGCCAGGCTCGCCGGTGCTCGGGTCGATCCACGAGGGGATACGGTCGAGGGCTGGTCCTCCCGAGGTGCGGAAAAGCACTTCCGGCAGGATGGTGCCCATCGAGTCCTGATCGGTGCCCTCGTAGAACCGCAGCTCGAAGCGAACATCCACGATCGCACCGCCGTTGATCAGATACAGATCGAACCCGCGCACCTCTCCGCCGACAGTAGTGAACCAGTCGCGTAGATACATCGGGGCCGGCGGTTTTCCCCCGAGCGCCAGCCAATGCAGATTGGGCGTGCAGATGTCCGTATTGTCGTACAGTCTCGGGCGCCCAGGTTCCCCGCCGAATGAGCGGAATGCTGACGCCGATTCCGCTGCCCGTGCGGAACTCCCGACAACCGTCACCGCAATGACCGCCGGGATGATAGATCGCGCGAACGCCATGATATGATCCTCCACAAGAATGTCCTTGACCGCGGAGTAGGAATCGACCATGCAGACTCCGCTGTCGCCACGCCAGAATTCTAGCGTGTCGCGCGGGGGAAATCAGGAACCCGCTATCAATTGAAGCAACTATTGAAAGGAGTCAAACTGGTCTCGTCGGGTTCACTCGTGCTTGCCGCCGGTGCCCTTGAGCACGGCGTGTTTTCGATCGACGGGCGGCGCGGTCATCGCGTCTTCGGTGCCGTCCGGCCAGCGAACGCTGATGGAGTCAACACTCGATGTGTCTCCGAGTCCGAAATGCACCTGTGCGGGACCCGCGGCGAGATAACTGGACGAACGCGTGACTTCGCGCGTGAAGGAGCGACCACCCGCTTTCACGGTCACCACCGCGCCGATCACGTCGCGTCCCAGCGCGGGATCGATCGCACGGACCATCAGCCAGTGTCCGCGCTTGGCGGCGTCGTTCCGGTAGACGCGCGCCCGCCCTCCGCAGTTGGTGACGACCAGATCAAGATCGCCGTCGCCGTCCAGATCGGCGGGTACCAGCGCGCGGCTGACTTCAATCATCGACGCGAACGTCCCCGCGCGATCGCTGATATCGCTGAAGCGAGCCCGCCCGTCGTTTTCAAACACGAGGTTGCGCTCCGCGTAGAAACTCCAGAACGGTTCGAGCCTAACGCCGGGAGTCGGTTCGTCGCGAAAGACGCGGCCGTTGACGAGCAGAATATCCAGGTCACCGTCGTGTTCAATGTCGATCATTGCGGTGCCGAAGCCGGTTAGCGGGATGCTGGCGGGCGCGAGCCCGGCGGCGTCCGTCGTGTCTTCAAACACGGACCCGCCGAGGTCGGTGTACAGCGTGTTGGACTCCTTCCAGAGGTGCGTCATGAACAGGTCAGTGTCTCCGTCGCCGTCCACGTCACCAACGGCGACGCCCATGCCCGCCTCCGTGCGCCCGGTCGCGTTGACCGCCAATCCGCGGGCGAATCCCTCGTCAGCGAAGGTGCCGTCTCTCCGGTTGACCCAGAGCTGATTCACCTCTCCATCGTTGGCGACGAACACGTCCGGCCGCGCGTCACCCGTAAAATCGCGACAGACGACGCCCAGCCCCCGGCGCGCGGCGGCGGCGGCGATCCCGGACGGGCTGGACACGTCGGCGAATGTGCCGTCGGCGTTGTTTCGGTAGAGAATGTCGGCGGCGCCGTCGAATACCGATGGGCCACAGTAGTCCGGATCGCCGCGCTGGTCCTGACATTCCTTCCAATCGCGAGCGGCGTACGCCAGGTAGTTGGTAACAAAGAGATCGAGAAAACCGTCACCGTCGAAGTCGGCGAAGCAGGCGGACGCCCCCCACGCGTCGTCGGAGATTCCACCGCTCTTGCTGATGTCCGTGAACGTGCCGTCACCGTTGTTGCGATAGAGCGCATCCGGACCGTAGTTCGTCACGAAGACATCGACATCGCCGTCGTTGTCGATGTCACCGGCGGCGCAACCCATTCCATAGCCCGTGTCGCCGAGCCCGGAGGCGTCGGTGACATCGTCGTACGCACCTGAAGGGTTGCGGCGGTACAGTCGATTGCGGATGGTGTTCTCGGTTTGATCGTCGTCCCCGTGGAATCCGCCGTCGATCAGGTAGATGTCGAGTGCGCCGTCGTTGTCGTAGTCGAGCACGGCCACGCCGGCGCCCATAATCTCCGGATAGAAGAACTGATCCTGCCGACCGGTCTCGTGAATGAACGTCGGCAATACCTCGTCAGTCACGTCGGTGAACAGCGAGACTGGTTTGGCCGCCTTCGGCACGGCGGGCTTGGAAGAGGAGTCCCTGCGGCATCCCGCAACGAGGGCGACGACCGCCAGCAGCGTTCCCACGGATCGGACGCAAGCGACTGCATGCCCTGAGAACGCCATGGACAAGTCTCCGAGTCACATTTCGCGAGCAGGTTCGATGCGATCAAGCGACCGATTCGATCATCGTGGCCAACGGCGTTGACGCTACAGCAGCGGCCGCCTCGGGGCAAGGCGCGAGCCGCGGGATTCATCCCGCGCGGACGTCCACGCGGGATGAATCCCGCGGC
>JAJDDR010000505.1 GCA_029260255.1 Phycisphaerae bacterium | reverse complement strand
GCGCCAATCCCTTCGATTACTTGACTGAACTGCTCCGGCGCGCGGACGAACTATCCTCGTGCCCTCAGCAGTGGATGCCGTGGAACTACCGAGAAATACTCGAGCTCCCCGCCACGACTACGGATGCCGCCCGCGCCTAATAGCCGCTGATCCCAAGCCGAATCGCCCGCCCTCGAAAAAAACGGCTGTGCACGCTCCCCGGAAGGACACGATCAGTCCAGGAACGAGCATCCCGCCTGCAGCAGCCGCAACAGGTAGGATCGCTTTCCGTGTCGAATTCAGTTCACCAACCAGGAACTCCCTCTTGATCTCCAGTCCGACCAGCAAGAAGAACAACGCCATTACAAGATCGTTGATCCACATTTCGAGCGGCATGGAAAGCGAGAAATCACCAAGGCCGACCGACAACGCGGTCTTGTGCCAGAGGTCGCCGTAGCTTGCGGACCATGGAGAGTTCGACCAGGCGATCGCCGCAACGGCGGCCACAAGGAGGACGATGCTACCTGATGATTGCAGCCGGGCGAACTCACGAAACGGCCTTGTGAGCCGTGCTGCAGGCGTGGGCTCGGGGATGCCTTGAGTTTGCTGGTCGCTAGTCAAACTACCGTTCCGTTCCCTCGCCACCCAAACTGCGCAAGACGTTCGTCGCTCCTAGGCTGCACTACTTTGCCGTTATTCTTCAGGTCGGCTCCGCCGACCACCAACATAATTCTGAGCAGCATCGGTTGGCCCCCGGAGAGGGTACCCGCGCAAGCGGGCCGCAAAAATGCACGCTACAACAGACGCATCCGCCGGAATATCCACAATACGACAGCGGCCATCGCAACCAGAACGATGCAGACGACAGCGAATGCCCACGCGTTTCCTTCGCCCGGCATTCCCCCGACGTTGATCCCGAGCAATCCAGTGAGGAGCCCGAGTGGAAGGAAGATGCCGGCGACCAGGGACAAGACGTACATGTTCTTGTTCATCTGATCGGAGATGCGGCCACCGAGCTCCTCCTGGGTCACCGCAGCCCGATCACGCGCCGAGTCGAGCTCCTCGATGTAACGCGTCAGCTGGTCTTGGACCTCACGCATGCGGCTGCGATCGAGGTCACCGAAGATGGTGGTGCGGTCACCGTGCAGTCGGGCAAGTACTTCTCGCTGTGGAGCCAGAAAGCGACGCAAGCTGATCGCTTGGCGTCGCAGCTGGCTAAGCCTGGACCGCAACTCGTGACTTGGCGCCTCAAGCACGTCTTCCTCGATCTGATCGACTCCGTCACTCAAACGGTCGAGAACCGGAGCCATGCGATCGATCATGGAGCTTGCTAGTTCGACCAGCAGCGCACCCGGGGTTGGGGGCGCCTCGCCCTGCTCGATATTCTCGCGCAGATCCTGGATGGCCATCAGCTTGCGAGCGCGCATGGTGATGACGCGAGTGGTGTCGATCCAGATTCTGATCGCGATCATGTCCTCCGGGTCTGCGCCGACGTTGAGATTCACGCCACGCAGAATCACCAGAAGTCCGTTTCCGATTGACTCGGACCTGGGCCGGGTTTCTTCCGCCAGCAACGCCTCGACGGCAATAGGATCCAAACCAGCGGTGTCGCGCAGCCACACCTCGGTCTCATCACAGGACCGGTCCAGATGAACCCATAACCATCCGGCATCAGGAGTCCACGCTTCAACACCTGTGGCGTTGACGGAAACGGCGCGCTCTGAGCCATCCAAGACATAAGCGTAGATGAGGGCTTCGTCCAAGGGCATATCCGTGCTCCATCGTCAATGCTGTCAGCTTTCGTGCACCCAGCCACCAAGCGGTCGCTCCGCGAGTGCCGATCACAGCCCCCTTCTTTTTCAAGTGGCTGATATCATACTGCGACGAACAGAAACTCGATAGCTGCCGTGTGTCGAGCCAGCTTAACTCGCGCACTTCGCGACTTTGGTATTCGGCGCACGAAGCAACACGCTGTCCTATACAGAACGCCATCCCGCGATGTACAATCGTAGCGAACGTGATACAACGGGGCCGCACATTTGGGTGGCTGTCGATGCGTTATTCTGGAGTCCTGCAATGCTGAATTGGTGCCGCTGGGTCGCCTTAACTACCGTGCTTCTCATGATTCACGTCGCGGGGTGCGTTATGGGGCCCCATGCTCTTGAATCCAACCGCGTCCTTTACAACGAGGTTATCCAGCGGACCACCGCCGAGCAGCTACTTCTCAACCTTGTTCGCCTCCAATACCGCGAATCGCCCTTGTTTCTCGATGTGGCGAGCGTTTCCGCGCAGTTCAAGTTTGCCGGAACAACTAGCGCCGGCGCAACAGTGTTCGAAGGCCCACGGCCGACCGGACCGAACTTTCTCAATCTGGGGGGTGAGGTAAGCTACGAGGAGAGCCCGACGGTCTCGTTTGCCCCGCTTCAGGGGGAAGATTTCGTGAAGCGTGTGCTCGCGCCGCTGCCGATGGAGGCCATCGCCCTGCTGACGTTTTCCGGCTGGCGGGCCGACCGGGTCCTTCGTTTGACCGTTCAGGAGATGAACGGACTCGATAATGCCTCGCGTGCCTCCGGGCCGACCCCCGACAATGCGCCCGTTTTCGATCGATTTGCGGAGGTGTGCAATCTTTTCCAGAAGCTGCTCGATCAGGGCCAGTTGGACATTCGCGTGGAACTTGTCGACGACGGCCCCCCGATCCGTCTTCGCGCCAACACGATGACGGCGGCCGATACGATCAGCGCCCTGGACAAAGGTTACGCTGTGGCCCATTCCGAGGACGGGACGGAGATGATTTTGAAGCATCGATCGCGCGCACCTGTCTGGCGATTGCCAGTAGAACTCAAGCAAACATCGGAAGTGGCCCGCCTTCTTGAACTTCTAAGGCTGGATCCCAAGCAGAACGAGTACCGCTTTGTCATCGGCAAGCTTCCTTACGGCGCTGAGAGGACCGGTGAGATTAACCTCGTTACGCGTTCGTTGATGGGCGTGCTCTCTTACTCGTCGCAAGCAGTGGATGTTCCCCAAGACCATCGCGATCGCCGTTGGGTTACGTCAACTGTGGATTCGGCTGGCCGGCCTTTCGATTGGCAGCAAGTGGTAGGCGACCTGTTGCGGGTTCGGTCTCAGCGTTCCGCTCCTCGGGATGCGGCAGTCAGCGTGCGATACAAGGGTGCGTGGTTCTTCATCGCAAACTCCGACCTGACCTCGAAATCCACGATGGCGCTGCTCAGCCAGTTGTTCGCCCTGCAAGCTGGCGACGCGCAGACTGTCACGCCCGTGCTGACGCTCCCGGTAGGCGGCTGAGAACACGCTTATTCACCTAGATACTGATAAACCAAGTCGCGCCATTCCGAGGATGACGTCTTTTGCAGTAGAAGACGGTTTATCGACTCTCGCAGATCGCTCCCTTGCGGTAGACCAAAGTGTCTTTCCGGGGAGCGTGCATAGGCGTTTTTTTTGGCGGCGGGCGATTCGGCTTGGGATCAGCGGCGGGCGGCGTCCGTGGCCGTGCCGGCACGTTCAAGGATTTCCCGGTAGTTC
>JAJDDR010000504.1 GCA_029260255.1 Phycisphaerae bacterium | reverse complement strand
CTGCGGGATATTCCGCCGGCTCACCCGCACCAAGTCCGGCCGTATCGCCGCCGACTGATGTGTGCCGTCCGGAACGGTCAGCTCAGACGCCGCCTGGACCAAGCAAGCGTCCCGAAGCCCATCACCGCGAGGATGGCCGCTCCCGGTGCCGGAACGAGAGTGATATCGGACGAGCTTCCGAAGTAGAAGTTGTCCATCCCGAGTGCGTTGGCCGTGCCGTCGCCGATGAGCAGGTGATCCTCAAGCTCGATGCTCATGGAACTGATCGGCTCATCGAACGTGAATCCTCGAAAGGCAAAACCGCCGGTCACGTCACCATCGGTCAGCGGCGTCAGCGGCGAAAACGACGTCCCGTCCGAAGTTCTTTCAAACGAAAAGGTGATCGTGAGGTTCGACGTCGAGTCTTCCAGCAGTTTGCCCACGTGCATCCCGATGGCTGTAGGGTAACCCGGACCGTTGAAATCGATGGTGATACTCGGGGCGATACCGAATCCGTGGTCCCCTTCCGACGAGACGAAGTCCGTTCCATCGGCGTTCAGCAGTGAGCTCGCCACGCCAAGAGCGAGTGGTCCGCTGACTGTCGAGTGGTAGCTGGGATCCACGAAGAAAATGTCGCTCATCGTCGCGTCGGTGTGCGTGCCGGAAAGCGTAGTACCTGTTGGACCTACGATGCTCCCGCCAGCCTCGCCATCGAAATCGAACACGCTCAATCCGGCGAACGCGCTCGGATCGGTAAACGTATCCACAACGTCGGCCATCGCGTCTGCGGGCATCGCTACCGCGACCACGATGACCAGCATCGTGACGCCTTTCCGCTTTCCCATTGGGTGCATCACCGAATCTCCGTTGCCGTATCGGGCTGACTACCCGCGCGTCAGAACGCCGTAGCCTAGCCAACGCTCCAAGTCGACACAAGTGGGGAGGGCGACGCAAACCGAGTCGACCGCTTTGTGTGGTCATAAGGCTATTCAAACAAGAATGTTGTCGGCGATATCCAATGTTCTTCACACGACACAGACCTCCCCCCGGGGCGTTTCCGAACTCACGGATGCGAAACACGCAACGCCGCAACCGACTTAGCGCCAACTTGCCTCATTTGCAAACACCCTGCCGACCGGGTCCAATGCCCGGTCATGATTCGACGCAACGACGCCACTCCACAGCGGTACGATTTCGATCGCGTGATTCGGTTCACCATCTCGGCCGCGACGATCATCGCCGTGATTTGGCTGCTGCGGTATCTATCCGATGTCCTCGTTCCGTTCGCCGTCGCACTGCTCATCGCGTATCTGCTGAACCCGATCGTCAACATCGTCGAGACACGCCTGAAACACCGCGGCGCGGCCGTGCTCGTGACGGTGTTTGGCGCAATGAGCGCCGTCGTCGTGGTGCTGATCCTGTCCGTTCCGCTCGTAGTGACGCAACTCGAAGATTTCCAAGGCATGGTGATGCAATTGCGCACCGAGGTCGCCGGTGACCCGGAGATGGGCGTCGGGCTCTCCGAGCGGTTTGACATGCTGATTGACAGTCAGACGGACGAGCGTGCACGCTGGGTCCTCGTCAAGATACGTGAGACCGTTTCGTCCGAGGAGTTTGACCTTGAAGGTCGCGTTATTGAGCTGGCCCGGAAACTCGTTCCCGGAGTCTGGGGCGTGGTGACGGGTGCGATCGGTTTCTTGCTCGGGCTTACGGGACTCGTCGTCGTCCTGTTGTACACCGTGTTCCTGTTGAATGACTTCCGACTCGTCGAACACGCCTGGAAGGACCAGCTACCACCGGCATATCGCGAGACGCTGGTACATTTCCTGGACGAATTCCGCCTGGCCATGAGTCGGTATTTCAGGGGGCAGTTCGTCGTCGCGGCGTGCGTGGGAACGCTGCTCGCTGTGGGTTTTTCGTTGATCGGCCTTCGCATGGGGCTTCTGCTGGGGCTTTTCATCGGCCTGTTGAATATGGTCCCGTACCTCCAAACGGTCGGGTTTATCCCCGCGTCGCTGCTCGCCATACTCACCGCTGTCGAAGGCGAGTCGAGCATCGTCAGCATGCTTCTGATGACGCTGGCCGTCTTCGTGGTCGCCCAAGTTCTTCAGGATGCGGTGCTCGTCCCGAGAATCATGGGAAAGGTGACCGGGTTGCGACCCGCGATCATCCTTCTGGGCGTCTTCGTTTGGGGCAAAGTCCTCGGGTTCCTCGGCCTGGTGCTGGCAATCCCGCTGACCTGTCTCGGCTTGGCGTACTACCGCCGCTGGGTGCTCAAGATCCGAGACGTCCAAGTAGTCCGGGGTGAGTGATCGCGGAGTGCCCTGGCGCCGGTCGCCAATCATCGTCTTCGACGTTATGATCCGTGCATCATGGGCAAGAGTGAAACGACGGAAACAACCACAGATACCGACGCCGACGCCGACGCCGCTCCGGATGGTCGCGAGGAGGATTCGGCGAACCGTGCTGATGAGGGAACGGTCGCCACATCGTCCATCGTCGAAGCAATGCTGGTCGCCAGTGATTCGCCGGTCGGCGCGCAGAAGATGGCCGGGATCATCGGCGATGTGTCGGTCGGGCAGATCAAGGAGTGCATCGATACGCTGAACGCCGACTACGAGCGGGCCGGCGCGTCGTTTCGCGTGGAGGAGATCGCCAAGGGCTATCAGATCCTCACGCTGCCCGAGTACAACGTCTGGCTGCGCAAGCTGCTCAAGGTCCGCACCGAGTCCAAGCTCTCCCAGGCCGCCCTCGAGACGCTCGCCGTCATCGCCTACAAGCAACCGGCGCTGCGCGCGGAAATCGAGGAAATCCGAGGCGTTGCCGTGGGCGAGGTCGTGAACCGCCTGCGTGAGATGAATCTCGTCAAAATCGTCGGTCGCGCCGAGGAACTAGGCCGACCGCTGCTGTACGGGACCACCAAGAGGTTCCTCGAAGTGTTTGGTTTGGGTTCGCTTCAGGATTTGCCACAGGTCGAGGAGTTGACGCCCCCCGAAAAGCAGCGGAAACACGTCGACGCGGCGCAGGAGCCGCCGGCCGGGACCGACGGCGACCCAGTCGCCGCGGACGAAGCCGACGCCGCCTTCGCACGACTCGCAGAGGCCGCCAGATCCGACGAGCGTGGTGCCGCGCAAGTTGACGACGACGCCCACGTGGGTGATTCCGGGGCCGCGGATTGATTCGTACGCATGCACCCTGAACTATGGTCGAGCGGAGACGCAGGCCTCATCGTCCAAAGCTACGGCGTCATGCTCGCCGCTGGTCTTCTCAGCGGCCTGTACCTCGCCATGCGGCGCTGCATACTGGTCAAGTGCGATCCCGACCCCTTCGTCACGCTCGGGCTGATCGCCATCATCGTCGGTCTGGGCGGTGCGCGCATCTTCTTCGTGATTCACTACTGGGACGATTACTTCGCGGCGGCGCCCAATCGACTTCGCGCGATCCTCGATCTTCGCTCCGGCGGGCTCGAGTACCTTGGCGGCCTGGTGCCTGCCATCGTCGCGGCGCTCGCATACTTCCGGTGGAAGCGTTTATCGATCCGCCTCTACGCCGACATCGTCGCGGTCATGATCGCGTGGATGCTTGGTCTCGGGCGAATCGGCTGCTTTCTCAACGGTTGCTGTCACGGTGGGGCGTGTGTCGACCCTTCGGGCAACGCGACGACGCCACTCGCGGTTCAATTCCAGTTCGGCAGTTGGGCGAGCATCGATCAGTGGGAACGGCGGGAGACGACCCTCCCCGCCGAACTGTTGGTCGACGGGTTCAACGCGGACACCGCCTCGCCCATCGCCCAGGCCGGACCACTCGGCAGGGAAGTCACGTTGCTGACCTCAAAGACCGTCGCCGATTATCAACGAGACTCCGCCGGCAAGCCCGTGCTCACGCGGCGCGTGGCTCCGGTGTTGGCCGCGCGCGAGTATCCGTCGCGCGTCGATCCGTCGCGGCGGAGTACGTTCGGCGAAATACGCGGACTCGCGACGCGCCATCCCGCGCTGTGGTCGCACCCGACACAGTTGTACTCCGCCGCCGCGGCACTGCTGCTGTCGAATCTTCTCGCGCGGGTGTTCCATCGCCGCAAACGCCACGGCATGGTGTTTGGACTCTTGATGTTGACCTATCCGCCGGTGCGGTTTGTGCTGGAGACCATCCGCACCGACAATCCGCTCGATACCTTCGGAATGACCGTCTCCCAGGCGGTCAGCGTCGGGATGGTCGTTGTCGGCGTGGTGTGGATGTTGGTGATATACCGGTTGATGCCGGAGCGGTCGCCGGCGGCCGTCGCGCACGAGCGTGAGCCGCGCATCTACGATAGGCTGTTTCCGGTATAACGCCTGACGCGCGGCCGAGAGCTGAAGCCACGGAGGTGTGCGGAGTATCCCATAGACGCCGGAAGGAGCACCATGCGAATCGCGATGCTGGCACCAATCAGTTGGCCGCTGCCGCCGAGCGGATACGGGCCATGGGAACTCGTCGCTTACAATCTCACCGAGGCTTTGGTCAGGCTCGGCCACGATGTGACTGTCTTCGCCGCCGGCGGATCGGAGACGTCCGCCCGGCTCGTCGAGACCGTCCCGTACGCTTTGGAAACCTGGCCCCAGAGCGAGCGGAACCGAGCCCGCGAGTTTGACCGCGCCACCGGACTTCTCGAAGGACCGCCGGATGGATCGGTGCTCGAAAAACTACACATCGCGGCGTGCATGGAACGAGCCGCGGACGGCGAGTTTGACGTCGTTCACTCGCACCTGCATCTGCATGCGCTCGTCTTCGGACGGTTGATCAAGTGCCCGCTCGTCTCGACGCTCCACGGCTCGGCGTGGGTACGAGCGCACCACCCCGCCTTCGAGCGCTACCGAGAACTCCCGTTCGTTTCCATCTCCGACGCCGAACGCACCCTGCTCCCCGATTTGAACTACGTCGCCACGGTCTACAACGGAATTCGGCTCGACGGGTTTCCCTTTGAGGCGACCAAGGACGACTACCTGTTGTTCGCCGGCAGATTGTCACCGGAGAAGGGTCCGGACGTCTCCATCGAAGTCGCGAAGCGATCCGGCCGACGCCTGCTGATGGCCGGCATGATCGAGCCCCAATACGAGGACTTCTTCAACACAAAGGTCAAACCGCACATCGACGGCCGGAACGTCGAATACCTCGGCCTATTATCCCAGAAGGAACTGGCCCCCGTCTACCGAAAGGCCGCCGGCGTGCTCTTCACCATAAACTGGTGTGAGCCGTTCGGGCTGGTCGCGGTGGAAGCGCAAGCAAGCGGCACACCACTGATCGCGACGCGGTTCGGTGCGCTGCCGGAGATCATCATCGGCGGAGAGACGGGCTTCGTCGTGGACAGCGTTGAAGACGCCGTAACCGCCGCCGGGAAGCTCGACTCCATCGAACCGGAGGCGTGCCGCCGCAACGTCGAACTCCGCTTCACCGACGACGCCATGGCCCGCGGTTATGCCGACGTCTACGCAGCACTGGCTTGAGTACGCCTCCCTGATCCGCCTACGCCCGCCGGCGTCGTAGCAGCACCAGCGAACCCAGCATCAACAGACCGAGCGTCATCGGTTCCGGAACCACCGTACCGCCGATGGAGAACGCGAGGTTGCTCACGTCCGACCACGGCTGCCCGGTTGACGGGTTGATTGTACCGTTCGCGTCCAGCCAGCCGACGGGGAACCCGTGCCCGCCGCCGGGGTTACTCCACAGGAAGTTCGCCGTGCCGGCGCCGTCGAGCGAACCGGCGTGGAACTCCTGCCCGAACAGACCGATCTCGCCGATGATCTGCGAAGCGAACCAGTAGGTACCGGGTGCCAAGTCGATGGCACTTCCGGACGCGGTGAGATCAACGTCGGCGAGACCCGTCGCCGGATCGTAGCCGTCGTCCACGAGGTTGAGCAGTTCGGCCCCCGGCTCGCCGTTGTCGTCGCTCCAGATCATCCACCGTATGCCGTCCGCGGGCAGGCCGCTGCTGTTTCCGGTCGTGAACCACGACCCGAGCGCCTCGACGCTCCAGCCCGCACCCGCCGGAACCGCGAAGTCGTCCGCAGCGATGATCGTGAACGAACTCTCGTCAGGAAAGTCCTGCGACGCCGCGTGAAGCTGCATTCCCGCTGATGCTGGGGTCTGCTCATAGAGCGCTACGCCGAGACAATCGGGCACAGCAACGAAACAGACCCAACACAACACACCCGCCCCGGCAGAGAATCCACGCATCACCAAAACCTCCTCCAGAGACTACGCAACCACCGGCCACTCGCCGCCATGCGAATCGCATGCTCGCAGGCGCGTCAGCCGAGCCCTCGCGGGACACGGTCGCCCCGCAGCGCTTCCTCTCTCTGTCCAGACGGAAAAACCAAGGATGCCACCGGATGCGCATCCCCGCTCGGAAGTCCCATGGTATCGGTCCGACGCAGGCGAAATCAAGGGAACTTCGCAAAGCACGCGCGGATTCGAGCGACACGCACACTTTTGTGCCACGGCTTGACCGGGTGGGCGAAAGCGGCGCGTCAGTGCGTCGGCGCCAGCATCTTTGCAACCCGAGCCTCGACCTGAAGCAGATTCCGACCTTCGGCCATCTTCACCAGATTGAGCACCTCCCCGACCGTTGCAACCTCTTCGATCTGCTCATCGACGAACCACTGAAGGAACCCGCGTGTCGCGTAGTCCTTCTGTTCCTCCGCCAGACCGACCAGTGCGTTGATCTGACGCGTCACCTCGAGTTCGTGGTCCAGTGCGGCCTGAACGATGGCCTCGATCCCCGCGTAGTCGCCGGTTGGCTTGGGAATCGTGTCGAGCGCTACGGTCCCACCGACCTCACCGATGTAGTCCACGATCTTCATGCCGTGCGCGCGCTCCTCGGACGCGTGGTGACGAAACCACTTCGACAGCATCCCCAATCCCATGCTGTCCAGCTTGCACGCCATCGCCAAGTACGTGTGCGCGGCGTGAAACTCGCTGGTGATCTGCTCGTTCAATCCACCGTTCATCTCGTCAGAGATCATCTTCATAATGGCAGTCCTTTCCTGCTGTTTGTCCATCCGCCGATCCACGGGCGGCGCCCCGATTCGCGGTCGCACAGGCCCCGTGCGTCCGCGAGCGATCGACGCGTTGCGGCAACCCGGCCCGCCAATGCCGGCAACAACTCCCGGTGAGTCGATCCGCCACTGCCCGTCGTCAACGCATCGGCGGCGGGTTTTAACCGATCGGGCCGTCCCTGTCGTGCGGTTCGAGCGTCATCACCGAGGTTGCGGCTCGTAGAAGGCGGTCCTGAGCGTGCATTACACTGACACTGGAAGTCCCCCTCCATGCCGCACGTTCGCAACGTCCCAGTTACCAACAAACACGTTGACTTCGCTTGATCTTTTTACTACCGTTGGGCTTGGCTCCGCCAGGTGGGTTCGCGGACGCCAATTGAGGGCGGGAAAGCGTTTCCGAGATGCTTTCCGCATCCAGGGGTTGCTCGCTTAGGCTGAGGGTTTCGCCATGAGAGTCGTTGGATCATTGATGGCTTTCGCCACGGCATGCTGCATCGGGGGTATCGCCACCGCGGACGTAACGGGTCACAACGGGACCGTCGCGACCGGCGGCACCGGCGCTGTTCAGGTCGCCTTCAGCGAAACGCACAACACGGAATTCCACGTTACGTTGGGTACCGATGTGCACGTCTCGGGAACTTCGTTCACCAAGACATTCAACGAAATCCGGCGCCACGAGTTGGCCTACAGTTATGCCGAGGTTTATTTTGGGATCGACTTTGCCTTGCCGTTTCCGCCAACCCACATGGAACCCAACGTCGGAGATGGCATGCTCGTCCGCGAGACCATCACCAACGACGATGCTGCTGGCAAGCTGTGGGGCGGGTATCGATTCGGGTTGGAAAGCGCCGACGTGTACACCGATTGCTCGGGTTTCTGCGAGTTCCCGGCCGAACTCGGCGTCGTGAGCCTGTTCGACCTGCAGAACGATGGTAGCACGCGAAACGTCGAGGTTAGCGACATCGGTTTTTCCACGTCCGCCGCGCTCGGCACCGTGGGCATCTCAGTCACCCAGGACATCGCTGCGGGCGCGGGTCCCATCGTAGAATTGACTTTCCAGAATCCGCTTGGCGTCAACGGGTCTTTCAACCTGGAATACCTCGTCAACTTCCTTAGTCTGCCCACCGGCATCGTTTCCTCCGGGTTCCTGCTCTTTCAAGAGCCGATCGAGTACAACCCGATCCCGGCACCGGGTGCTGCCGTCCTGGCCGCCATGGGCCTCGGGATGGTCGGCTGGATCCGCCGCCGGCGCATCTGAGCATTCCGCGATTTCCTGCCATCATTTCGGACCGACAGACACAGCTACGCTTCGTGAAGTCTCATAATCTCAGCGCGAATCGTGCGACGGTTGGGTTCTTGCACGATTCGCCAACCCGCAGTTGACTCGGCCGAGCTGCCTCCAATGATAAAACAGTGCCGCCCAGACCTCCGGGTTCCGGTGGTGCCTGTCAGGGTTCAGGCGGGCTTCCGAGAAGCGGAAGCAGCCAAGGGGTAAAGGGGTTTCGTTGAAGAACGCGAAGTCTACCATTTTGCACCCGGTCATGCTCTGCGCGCTTACCGGCGGCATGGCGTGCACCGCGCACGCCGACCTGCCCGGCGGCCTAACCGTCGACGCGCGGCAGTGTGTTGGTGCGATGACCCACGACGCAGACGCAGGCCTCGGCGTTGTGGAGCGAGGCTTGTGGAGCGGCAGCGACGACCCCGCGCTCGCCATGGACGCCGCGACGCAGAACGCAGCCGCGCCCGCCGTCTCTTTCGCAGCTGATCAGATAGTGCATGAATTACCGGCCTCCCCCGGGAGTGCCGGGCTGTTTCTTTCGGCCGTTCTGAGTGTCGGAGCCTGGCACCTCGTCCGAACCGCACGCCAGGTGACGTTCAACCTCCCCGCCTGGTACCACAGCGGCGGTCCCCATCAGGTCGGCAACGCCGTGCCTTACCTGCCGAACGAGCGACTTTCCGCGATATTCGGACCCGTCGTTGCAGTGTTGCAGTCGACCCTCGCCCAGCGAGCCGGCTGCCGACGCTGCCCGCAGATTCTCGCACGACGCCCCGTGGTTGTTGCCATTCCCCGCGCTCCGCCCGCTTGGATTCTCGCAGCTCGAACGTAGTGCCCGATCGCACCCGCCACCGAGGATTACGGCGGGCGCACCAAACACCTGCGAAAACAAAGAACGAGTATCCAAGAACGGAAAGGGAATGAAGATGAAAAACAAAGCACTTGTACTCATGACCGTCCTCGTGGCGACGACGTATGCCGCTCTGCCGGTCCAGGCCGACCTGTTGTTCGATTACGCCGACATCCGAATCTCGTATGATGGGACGGGCAGCCTCTGGGTCATGGACCATTCGGCCACCTCGCTCAAGGCCACCCATCGTGACGCCGCGGACAACGTCCTCGACCGCGCCGATATCGGAATCGGCGGTTTCGATTTCCTGCTCGATACGACCGTCGCCAACGGTGCGGGCACTGAGGACGTCAGCATTACCGGCACCATTACGGGTACCGACAGCACAACGGCGACTTCGTCGTATGATGCCAACTTCACCAACAGCGTCTTCGGACCGGACCTCGACGGCGTCACGTTCAGCAACGGAATCCTGACCATCCGTGGCACGTTGTCGGCGATCGGCTCCACGATCCTCAGCGGACCGGCCGGCGATTGGATCTTCACCGGGACGAGCGACGCGCCGACCGGCGTCGGTCTCGACGGCGTCGCCAACCAGTTCACCGTCCTCGCCGCGGATCGTCCGAACCACACGGCCGGTGCGGTGTTCGTCCTCGAAACCTCGCTGCCGGTATTTGCCGACCAGACATCGACCCAGGGAATCTTGAACGCCGACGACTTCTTCGCCGCTGCCGGCTTGCACGGCGGGTTCTCGAGCGACGGCGGCGACATGAAGGTGACGGTCATTCCGGCACCGGGCGCCGCGCTGCTCGGCGTCATGGGCATGAGCATGGTCGGCTGGGTCCGCCGTCGCTGGGCGTAATCCCGACACACACTGCGTCTCAACAAACGCCCCCTGCCGCCGCCGGCACGGGGCTTTTTTTGATGAAACCGCGGCGCGTTATCGGACATCAACGCAACCGGGGCTTCCTCTCACGGCCGAAGTCCGATAAGTTCCGCGCCCGGTGCGGTGGCGGGCGCGGTCTATCGATGTAGTCGTGGCGATTGCACCGCACACCGCGAGTTAGGGCTCGTGATCCGAAGCCGCGAGGAGCAGATCGATGCAGACCGACCGCAGACGCGCACGCATCAACGTCAAGGCGCTGGTTATTCTGATTGGGGTAATGGGTACGATCGCCGTGGTGGCGTTCGGCGGGCATCACATTCGCAAGAGAGTCACCGCGCGCGACGCGCTCGAGGAAGGGCGAGCCCTGCTCGAGAAGCAACAGTGGAGCGAGGCATGCAAACACCTAAGGCGGTATCTTCTTCAGTACCCCGATGACAGCGAGATTCTGGAGCGCTACGCCACCGCCCACATGGCCGTTCGGCCGCGGACAGCCGACAACATCAACGCAGCCATTGCCGCGTACCGGCGGTTGCTACGGCACAGACCCGGCGACGATAAGATCAGCGATCAGATAGCGAAGCTCTACCTGCGCGTGGGGAACCACGAGGAGGCCATCTATGCCTGTGAGAAGCGCCTGGAGGTCGATCCGCGCGACGTCAGCGCCACGGTGCTCAAGGCACGCGTGCTGCTCTCGCGCAGCAAGCCGGAGCAAGCGGCCGCAATCTTGAAACCGTTGGTCGAGCAACCACGTCCGGAGGCCGTCGAAGCCTACGCGATGCTGGCGCGAACGACGTTGGAACGTAGCGATTCGCGCACGGCGTTGGACGACGCGTTGGCGTGGCTTGACGCGGGCGTGGAAGCCGCGCCGAACGCGCCGAATGCCTACGTCGCCAGGGCCGCGTTCTATCTGGACGACTTCGGCGGACGCAAGCCGCGCGATATCGACCTGGCCCGCAGAGACCTGGATGCCGCCGAATCGCTCAGTGTCGACGAACCTTCGGTTCTGTTGCGACTGGCCCGCGCCCGCGTCGCGATGGGCGAATTGGATCGCACCAGCGCGCTGCTGGAACGTCTGTCCGCCATCGACGAGATGGCGATGCTGAACGACGATCTGATTCCGGAGGAGTTCGCGCTGGCACGCTATCGCATCGCGGGAAGCTTGTACCGGCAGATGGGAGATCCCGCGCGAATGACAGAGCTTGCCGACGAAGCGCTCGCTAAACTGACCGAGAGATATCGCTCCGCGTTTCTGCCGATCGGAGTCGAACTGTATGCTCTGGGCGGTCGCGTTGAGGATGCGCGACGATACCTCGAGGAGTACCAGTCTCTGGTGGAGGAGTCCACGCGCGGAAGTTCGGCGGTAAACGAGGGCCTGGCGGTGCTTGCCGCACGCGTCGCGGTGGTCGATCACAGCCCATACGACGTGATCAACCTGCTCAGACCGGTCGTCGATTGGAATCCCAGAAACGCCGTTGCGTGGCGCCTCTTGGCCGATGCCTACGCGAAGACCGGGCTGGATCAACTCGCGATGGAGGCCTTGCTGCAGGTGTCTGCGCGCCAAGCAGGCGATCTAGACACCGAAGTGCAACTCGTTCGTGAATACTTTCATCGACGCGACTGGTCCTCCGCACTGCGATCGGCACGAGCGTGTGAACGCATGGCACCCGACGATTTGGATATTGGGCTGCTTCGCATCGAAGCGGAACTCCGCCACGAGTTCCAGCGACCCATTCGGTCCGACGCGATCGTTCGTATTCTCGATGAACTCGCGGGCCTGCGAACAGAGCATCCCGACGTCGCGGCGATACGCGTGCTTCAAGCGGTGGTCGCCGAGAACGACGGGCGTCTCGCGGAAACTGAGGCGTCCCTGCACTCCGCCATGGCTGAGTGCGCTGATCCCCAAACGGCGGCGACTTACCTGGCGAAATTCCTGGAACGGCACGATCGGGCGAGCGACGCCCTGGAGGTCTGGGCACAGTCCGTCGAGCGCGCCCCGGAAGATCCCGCGCCGCGTATTGCGGTTGCTCGGCTGCAGGAAGCCGCGGGATTGTACGAGGAATCCGTGGCGACCTTGACGAGAGCAGCCGTGGAGGTAACCAACCCTGCCGAGCGACGCGCGGTGCGTCAGACTCTGGCCCGCCTGCGCCTGGTTCACTTCGATCGTGGGGAAGCGATCGCGTCACTCGAGGAACTCGCCGCTGAAGATCACCTCGACGTCGCTTCCCGAGTTCTACTGCTCGAGATTCCCGAGATCCTCGATGACCCCGCACGCGCCGAGCCCTACATCAGCGAACTCGAGGAAATCCAGGGCGCCGGCGGGCTCGATTGGCGGCTGCATCGGGCGCGGTTGTGGCTCAACGGCGATGAATGGCGCCCGCACGTCGACGAGATTGATGCCGATCTGGAACTGTGCATCCAACGGAAACCGCGCTGGTGGACGCGCGCGGTACTGGTCCGCACAACGCTGCAGGAGAGACTCGGCGACGAAAAGCGTGCCGAGGAGATTCTGCGCGCCGCCCTCAGCGTTCAACCCACGGCCACGGATGTCGCCGGGCGTCTGCTTGCGCTACTGCAGCGCCAACAGCGGTTTGCCGAAGCAAAGACCATATTGGATCGCCTGGACCGAGCCAACCTGGCTTCACCCGGGTTGGACGCGTTCCGGCTCGGCGTAGCGATCGGCACCGGACGCTATGAAGAGGCGATCGAGGAGCTGCGCACGCGTATCGCGGCCGATCCGAAGGCGTCCGCCGAACGCATCGTCCTGGCGCGACTGCTTTACAGCCAAGACCATGACGTCGACGGTGCGTTCGCACTGCTCGACGAAGCCGAAGCCGTCGCCGACGATACCATCGCTGCGGTGTCGGCGAGGGCGGCCATCCTACTTGCCGAGAAACGATTCGATGAAGCCGAGACCGTCCTGAGCAGCAACATCGCCGAACGGGAGGACTTCGCGTCCTACCTGCTGCGAGCCGAGTTCTACGGCGGTCGGGGCATGCACGAGCTCGCCGAGCAGGACTTTCAGCACCTGACGACCTTCAAGGATACGCGCGCCGTCGCGTACCAATTGTTGGGCCGTTTCTACTTCAAGACCGACCGGCTCCAAAGCGCGATCGAGGCATGGGACGAGGGCCTGCGCGTCGATCCGGGGCGGACCGTCTTGAAGCGAGTGCTGATGCGCGCGTTGCTCGCCGGCGAGCGGGATGGAGACGCGGATCGCGGTCTTCGCCTTCTTCAGGAATTACTCGAGGAGGTTCCGGACGACACCGGTCTACACGGTTTGCATGCCGCCTTGCTGATCGACGAGGGCACGCCGGAGGGCGCCGCCGCGGCTCGTGCCGAACTCGAGCGCGTCATCGAGCTCGACGACTCCATGCTCGCGGCCCACCTGGCACTCATCGACATGGACTACGCCAATGGCGATATCAAAGGTGCCGTCGACGCGGCCGAGCGCGCCCTGAAGGCCAACCCAACAGCGCCCGTGATCATGCTCGCCCTGGCGCGATTGGAGCGCGGGCGCGGAAACCTATCGCTCGCCCGCGACTACGCCCGAGCGGCCGTCAAGGCGGATCCGAAAAGCGTGGACGCCTATGTCTTCCTGATCGACGCAGCGCTCGACCGGGGCGACCGGGTCACCGCCGAGGGGCTGATCTCCGCCGCGGACCATTCCATTCCCGATCATTGGCTGATCGACTTCAAGCGCGGGCAAATCCTGGACGCTGCCGGCGAGGTGTCCGAGGCCATCCGACTCCTGGAGGGCTTGCTCGAGAGTGACACGGTGACCGATCCCGCGCGCGTGTCGCTTTCGCTGGCCGGGTTGTACTGCAAGCAGCGTAATGACGAGAAGTTCGAGTTTCACATCCGAAGCGCCGAAGAGCGCGGCGCCGATGATGCCGCCGCGCGCGTGCGCATGCGCTGCATGCTCACAGGGGGGCGCCCCGACGCCATCGTAGCGCTCGTGTCAAAGCGCCGTGCCGATCACCCGGAGGATCTCGACACCGTCCTGCTCGGCGCGACGCTTCTGATGTCCACCGGAGTCGAGCGCTACCAACGTGATGCGCTCGGGCTCTTCGAACAGGTCCTGGCGGCCGATGCCGACAATATCGGCGGGCACCTGGGACTCGCTCGAGCGGCGTATGTGCTCGGTGACTCCGCCGCCGTGGTTCGAGGCTATCGCGGTGCGCTGGCCGTCGACCCCGACAACCAGCGGGCGCTGAACGATCTCGCCTGGGTGCTGGCGGAAACCGGCGTGCCCGAGGACTTGGAGGAGGCATTCGCCCTCGCAGACCGCGGCGTCGCACTCTATCCGGCCGATCCACACCTCCGCGACACAAGAGGCTTCGTGCGCATGAAGCGCGGGGCGGAGCGAGATCTCGCGGCGGCCGGCGCCGACTTTCTGCAGGCGATTGAGCTCACCACGGACCCGGATCTGCCGACCACACGGGCGAGATCACTCATCAACTTGGCTGACGTGAACATCAAGCAGGGTGAAACGGGCCAGGCGCGCGAGTGGCTGCTCCAGGCGGAGGAGATCCACAAGCAATACGAGAATCTCACAGAGTCTGAACAGACCCGTATCTCTGATCTACTTGCGCTGTGCGAATGAGCAGCGGTCGGCGCTCGAAGCCTGCGCCGATCCGCCGGATAACGGCCAATCACGCTTCTCATGCCGCGACGCACGGCGGGGGAATGTGGAGGCACTCCGGGCAGTGGGACCTGACGGGTGCGGCCGTCCATCTTGACAACTCCATTTTCCGGGGCAACTCCGACGCCGGGCGCCCCGGCCTTCGCCCCGTTGCCATTCCTCTCCACCCTCGTCCATACGGGCGAATGCGTCCGGACCGATCCCTCGATCGCGGCGGGGCTCAGCGTGTCTGGCGCAGTCGGGATTCGAGTCTCTTGAGGACGCTATCGGGGATCAGGTTGCGAAGTCGTTTCGTGTCGACGCCACCCAACTCCACGATTTGCTTGATGAGCGTGCTCGACGTGAGCGCGTGCTGTTCGGACGTCATCAAGAACACGGTTTCAAGGTCGCCGACGATGAGGTTGGCGTTGGCGAACTGAAGCTCGTCCCGCAGGTCCGAGCCGTCGCGGATCCCGCGCACGATGACGTTGCCGCCGGCTTTCTCGACGAACCGCATGGTCAAGCCGGCGTAACTGTCCACCGAGACGTTTCCGAGCGCGTCGACGAGTTCCCGCAGCATCTCGACACGCTCGGCAGGGCTGAACATCTCGCTTTTCTCCGGGTTGTGCCCCACGCCGACGACGACGCGGTTGAACAGTCGAGCGGAACGGTGGATGAGGTCGAGGTGCCCGAGTGTGACGGGATCGAACGTCCCGGGGAACACCGCAATCGTCTCGTGTTCAAGTGTCATGAGGTCGGCCCTTTCAGTCGTCGGCGCATTGTAGGCGGGTGTAGCTCGCTTGTGAACCACTCGCCGGCGAACCGGCGATGCGCGCGTCGCGAGCCGCTCCTGTCATTCCGAGCGCAACGAGGAATAACATTCATGCAGGTCACCGTCCGAAGCGAACCACGCACTGACCAATGCCATCCGGAACGGGATGCACACGCCGATGGAGTTGCGGAGGAAAGTGCCGGCGTGGCACGATCGAGCGGCGTCAGGTCGTGGCATGCCGTTCGCACGTCCTGACTCGTTCGATCGGGCCACCGCCGACGGTGGTACCCGGTCCCCGCATGCCGTGGGCCGGGTCGCGATTCACTACGGGCGCGGCGAGATCGTCTCGTCCGCCCAGACGCGCGTCGCGTTGCCCGAGCCGTTCACCAACTGCCTGAACGCCAGCAGGTCGAACGGCGTGACTGATCCACTGCGATCGACGTCCACGAAATCGGCATCCTCACCCTGCGGGTTGCCGCCGATGCCCTGGATGATGCTGCGGAACATGAGCAGATCGAACGGTTCCACGCGCCCACCTTGGTCCACGTCACCAGGAAGGAAACCGATGTCGACGCGATCGGACTCGTCCACGCCTGGTCCCAAGTCGCCCAGACTGTCGATCGCGTTTCCGGAGGCGTCTTCGACGTTCGCTATGATCGTGGTCCACGCCTGCAGCGGAATGGGACCCGAGAGCGTCAGGTGGACAAGCGGGTTGGACCCCGCGTCGATTGCCATGACCGCGGGATGCCCGGTTCCCGTCCCGCCGACCGTGAAGCTTGCCGCGGTCAGGTCGCCTCCCCCGGCGGCGTGAACGAATTCGGTGAACTTGATGGTCACATTGTCGATACCCAAATCCACGGCGGTGCCGTCGGAACTCTCCGCCCGCGGGTCGACGTAACCGGTGTACGGGTTGGTGGTGAGCCCGCCGTCGTGGATGATCCTCGGTGGGGTCTTGTCGACGGAGTCGCACACGACCTTGTCGACCCGGAGGGCATCGATTGCGGCTTCGACGACCGAACCCGAGCCGAGGTCGGACGCGGTGAACCGGACGCGAACCTGCGCGGTCGGTTCCAGCACGTCGTTGACGTTGTGCGACACGAAGAACCAGCCGCCGTCGACTTCGTCTCCGGACGGGCCGACGGTCTCGAGATTCGACCAGCTCGCGCCGTCGTCGTTCGATATCTCGACGACGAAGATGTCCGCGTTCGGCGCGGCGCCGAAGGTGTTCGAGTACCAACGCGCATAACTGATGAAGTGCTGTGCACCGGGGGCGGACATATCAAACGCCGGCGACGTAAGAATGGTGCTACCGTTGTCAACGTCCGTGTTGTCCGGGGCGTTGCCGGTCAGGTAGCACTGGCCGGAGCCGTCAAAGTCCTGCGCGGGGTCACCCCGGGCTCCGCCGCCCGCGGGAACGCCCAACTCCCATTCACCGCTCGCGGCTCCGCTGACGTCGCCGGTGACGGTGTAGCCCACGGCGTCCTCGAAATCCTCTTCGAGCACGTTGATCTCGTCGGTGATCACGAACGTCTCGAACGTGCCGCCCTTCGGCGCGTTGTTCGGGCTGGTGACGTCCAATCCGTCGGTCGTTTGGGCGGAAACAAACCAGTCGAGGGTCGCGAAACAGGGGGCTTGGGGGAGCGTTCCGCTGAAGCGCGCTTCTTCGCCCGCGACGGGCGCCAGGGGCGACGCCTCGAAGTCGCCGCCGTTGATCGAAACGTGCAGCAGCGGCGGTGAGTCCGTATCCAGAACTCCGGAGATCGATTGGATCTCGACGACCACCGGGGCACCCTCGTTGGGGTCTGAGAAGCTCGGTCGACCGTCGGGATAGACGAACGCGAGCAGCGCCAGTTCCGGCGCCGGCATCCCGTGGGCACCGAAGCCGGCATCGATCTCGGCGTAATGCGGCGAGCCGTTGTCGATCGTGTCGTCGTCGTCATCGAGCGTGACGTAGTGGACCGTAATCGCCGGCGTGATGCTGCTGCCGGTGTGAAGCAGAATCGCGTTGACAGCGATGTCGGACAGGATGTCGCGGTAGGTATCGGGATTGGTGGCGACGAGTTCGTTCCGCGTGCTCCAGACGCATCCCGAGATGAGTTGGCCGCAGTCGTGGATCTGGCTTCCACAGTTCGTCGTGCAAGACGACGGAGAGTACTGACAGTTGTTATCCGCGTTACGCAGCGACGAGTTGCAGTTGTTGAAGAACCCCTGCCCCAGACGCGGATCGTCGAGAACGAGAACCGAAGCGACGTCGCCGGTGCCCTCGCCGTAGGCGCCCTGTCCGCTTCCGGCCATGGCCACGAGATGGTGGCCGTATTCGTGATGCACGACCGACGACCAGCCGGTGTTGGGATTGTTCGAACCGGACGCGCAGAACCGCATTCCGTCGCCGAGATACTGCGCGTTGCCCGGGCAGAAACCGCCGGACTGCTGAGAGTTCATGCTGACGCGTGCGAAGAACCCGGTCTGCGTCGCGATGACCGGGTAGTCCGGGCTGTAGAATAGCACGTGGTCGCGAATGGCGTTCGCTTCCAGGTAGACGTTCACCTCGGCACGGTCGAATTCGTTCGCATTGTCCGCATTGTGCACGAAATCCACCGGACCGGGAGGCGTGACCTCGGACGTCAACACGGTGTTCGGACCGCCGAAGTTCTCGATGTCGAAGAACTGTCCCTGAATGTGCGACTCAACGGTCACCGGCCCGATGCCGGCGTTGGGGATCACGAAATCACCGTTCTCGTCGGCGAACACGTCGGTGCCGCCGATCCGCACCAGCGCGTACGGCAGCGCCTCGGGAAGTTCGTCCTCACAAATGTCGGCGGCGATACCCTCGGTCGCGAGCGCGCTGACGTTGCCCGCGATGTCGACGGTGTAGACCCGATCCTCACGGTACAGGATATCGCCGGTGGCGCCGTCGGTGATGAACAGCCACTTCTCGGCCACTTCGCCCGCCCGCAGTCCGTTGTCACCTATGAACTGATAGGCCACGCGCGGCTCGACGGCCATCTCGTCGACGCCGCCCCAGATGACGAGTCGCGGCTCCGTGAAACGCGTCAACGTCGGGAAAGCCGCACCGGCGGCGTCCCGCCCGTGCGCGGCATCGCGAACGCCGGTGGGATTGGGCTTGAATCCACCGATGTCACGCAAACCGTTCCGCGCGAGCACCACGGGGAACCCCGGCTCGTTGCGGACAAGCAGCCGGATGTCCGCGGCGTACACCGGGATGTCGCTTATCCGCTGTGTGTAGTAGACCAGCGTGAACTTATACCGGCCGGTGTCGGGGTCAAGCATCAGCGGTTGCAGGTGGCGTTCGTCGGCCAGCGGACCTCGCCAGTCCAGGTCCTGCGGGGCAACGCCGAAGATCTCGACGTGGTTCCAGCGAAACTCCTCGGCGGCGTCCTCGGGGCTGTTCCCGTGCGCCATCGCCGTGCCGTACGCGTCGGTGGTCCGCCCGTTGTGTTCGAACAGGCGTGCCTGCGGAACCGCCCGGAGGAACGCTCGAGTTGCCGCCTCGGTGTCGATTGCCCGTGCCGATCGCGCGGCGTTGTCCGCCGCCTCAGCCAGGGGCGCAATCGCGAGTACCGTCAGTACGATGGTGATACGCTGCATGAATCTCGTCACGTGATGACTCCGTTCCTTGATTAGTCCGTTGGCTCGCGCTGGAACCCGTGGTGCTGCCTAGGTCCGCGCCGGTCAGTCCGATTCGCGCGTGATCGCGACCACGTGACCACGCGACTCTCGGCGGCAGGCTGCTCGTCTGGGTGCACGCGCCCGGCAAGCGTAAACGACGCCCCGGAGCGACCCATAAACAAGATCATACTCAATTGAGAGGGATTGGCGAAACGAAAACACGGGGTTTTTGAGTGTCGCAAGGCAGCCGTCCGCGTTTCCCCGTACGTTTTCCCGGACGGGCGGACATTCGTAGCGGACGAGTTGTAGTGTCACTTGGTTTTGATCGGAGGGGTTGTGTCGACCGGGGCGATTTTGATTTGGTCGTAGGACTCGATGGCGAAGCGTCCCCAGCGCGGCGCGGGTTGGAACGAACCGTTTACGCGGACGGGGGTCACGTTGCGACTGGCGTGGATGTCGGTCGCGAGGAGCACTCCGACGAGCGCGGACAGCGCGAACCGCCGGTGCCGCACCGTGACACTGATTCGCCGCTGGAGCATTGAAACGAACCAGTCGCCCAATACGGCCGCGAAGACGAAGAAGGTCGGCAGGATGGACACCGCCTGCCGCGCGCAACCGCAGAGCAGCACGGTCACGATCACCTTGCAGACGATGATCGCGAACCAGACGCCGCCCGCGCGCCCCATCGGAGGGGCTATGGGCTTGCCGAGGGCGACTACTCGCCGATGCCCACCAACTCGACCTCGAACACCAGGACCGCGTTGGGCGGGATGCTCGGTCGGCCGGCCGAGCCGTAGGCCAATTCGGGCGGAATGACCAGGAACCTCTTTCCGCCGGTCTTCATGCTTCCGACGCCTTCGGTCCAGCCTGCGATCACCCCGTTCAGACGAAACTCAGCGGGTTTTCCATGGTCGTGGGAGGAATCGAACTTGGTGCCGTCGGTCAGCCAGCCGGTGTAGTGCACGGTGACTTTCGAGCCGGTCGGGGGGGCTTCGCCCTTGCCTTCAACGACGTCGGCGTACCAGAGGCCGGAGTCGGCCGACTTACCCTTGGAGATGTCGATGCTCTTTCCCGCGACCAACGCCCGGCCGGCGTCCATGGCTTCCTTCATGGCTTGTGCTTTCTGCTTGGTCTTGTCGGCGTCCTTCTTGGCCTGCTCGGCGTCGGCTTCGGCGCTGGCGGCGATGGCGGAGGCGAGTTTGGAGGCGTCCGCGCGGGTGACCTTGTTGATCAATACCGGCGTGTCGGCGGCGGCTGGCTGGCGTCCGTCGGCGCGCGGGTCCTTGTGGACGGGCGTGTTGCGGATAGCCTCGACCGTCTCCTTGCCGCCGATGACCTTGCCGAACACGCAGTAGCCCCAGCCGCCCTGGCTCTTGCCGGTGTGGTTGAGGCGGTCGTTGTCGACACAGTTGATGAAGAACTGGCTGGTGGCGGAATGGGGGTTGCCGGTTCGGGCCATGGCGACGGTGCCGTAGACATTTTTGAGACCGTTGTCGGCCTCGTTCTGGATCGGGTCGTTGGTGGGCTTCTTGGTGTAGTCTTCGTTCATGCCGCCGCCCTGAATCATGAAGCTCTTTATGATCCTGTGGAACATGGTGCCTTCGTAGAAGCCGGAGTCGGCGTAGCTGAGAAAGTTCTCGACGGTGGTGGGCGCCTTTTCGCGATTCAGCTCAAACACCATATCACCCAAGGTGGTCGATACCGTCACGTAGACCTTGCCGTCCTTCTCGGATGCCGCCTTGGTGGCGTCGTCGGGTTCGGCGACGGCCGGTAGCCCCGCCGAGAGGCAGAAAGCCAACGCGGCGACTGACAATACGATTCTGTTTGTTCGTTCCATGGTCCTCTTCCTCGTCACCGAAATCTGAGCCCCGGGCGCGTCCAGGAAAACAGGCGGTAGGGTATCGGCAGGGTGCGGGTGCCACAAGGCGGTGAGAGGCGGTTGTGCGGAATCGGGCTCGGGGCGGCGTAAAGTGGGACTGCGAGATGGGTTCGCCTTGCTTGCGCCAGGAAAGCTCGGTGAAGGAGGATGCGATGTATTGGAACGGGCTGAAACATCCAGTCGGGATCCAGCGGGTAACCAATCCCGTCCGGCAGAATCCGGCCAACAGCCGGAAGCGAGTTTCGCGTGGTGGCGGAGCAAGTCGGAGCGTCTCCCAGTACCGCCGAAGCCGGGTAACCGCCTCCGCCCACCCGGTGCATGGTGCTTTGCGGTCGGGCGGTGCTTCGCGGGCGCGGCGGGATGGGCCGCGTCTTGGCGGTTGCGGTTCGGAGGGCAGCGGCCAGAACCGCGACCGTCACAGGCTGTCGGAATAATCGGTGCAGGTTTTTTTTGTCGACGGCGGCGACGTGGGATCGTGCAACGCGGGCTGACGGAACGACACGTTTTATCGAACGGATTCTGGCTATGAGCGGCTTTCGAACGCCTGAGATTCCACGGGCGCAGCTGGTGCCGTGGGAACGACGCCTCGAGGATGCGGTCCCGGAGGAACACCAAGTCCGCCACTTGGATGTCCTGCTTGGCTCGGCGGCCTTCGCCGACACGTTCTGCGAGATGGAACAGCGCTGTGTGCTCAACCGCGGCAAGCCTCCCTATCATCCGCGGTACGTGGCGGCACTGTACTTGTACGGCATGCTGCATCGGCTTCGTTCGAGCCGGCAATTGGAAGATGCCTGCCACGCGCGTTTGGACGTGATAGCGAATCGCGTCGACCACCGATGTTTACGATGAATCCCGGGACGTATTCCGATGTCCCGCCGGTCAGACATTGGTGTTCTTGAGCACCAGTCAAGACAAAAAGAAGTGGGGCACCGCCGAGCGAAGACGATACGGAGACTGCGTGGCCTGTGCGGGTCGCGTGCACGCCGCGTTGTGTTGCAAGAATTCCGACAAGGGTCGTTGGGTCGGTCGCGATCAGTACGCGGCGCATCGTGCGCGTCTCCGCCTTCGGATGGGCACGGAGGAAGGTCGTGAGATCTACAAGCGTCGCAAGCGCACGGTGGAGCCCCGGATCGGGCACATCAAGCACAACATGGGCGTGAGGCGTTTCTCGCGGCGTGGTCTCGAGAAAGTGAAAACCGAATGGATCATGGCTTGCAGCGCGGTGAACCTGGGCATCTTGCTGCGTCATTGGGATGAGGTGGTGACAGCGCTGTAGAAAACAACGTGGGGACGGTCTGCGCCGGGCAGAATTGGTCATCCGAGATGGGTCGGCTGGTCCAGCCCGCCTAAGCCTCGGCCACAGCACAGCAAGCCCGGAAACAACGAAAGGCGTTACCCGCGTCGCCGGTCGATCAAGCTTGTAGCCTGCGGAACATATTCCGACAGCCTGTGACGGTCGCGGCTCGGTTCAGCAAAGCGTCATCAGTTCTGAGACACTACACTGTCTGCACCCACTTCGTCACCTTGGCACGGCCCGCGTCCGTGGCAATTGGCTTCGTCGAGTGTATAAACACCGTGCGATCGGGCCGAAGCAGACCCCGTGGAAGGTACATCCAATGAGCGCAAGACCCGGCACTCCACGCATCACCGTACGCCGCCAGCCCGGCCGCGGCGTCTACGACCGCGACACGATCTACCGGATCATCGACCAGGCGCTCCTCTGCCACGTCGCCTTCGTTTCCGACGGACACCCCTACGTCATCCCGACGACTCACGTTCGTGTGAACGACGACCTCTACCTCCACGGGTCCCACGCCAGCCGCATGCTCAAGTGCCTCGCGACGGGATCTGCCGCCACCATCGCGATCACCCTGCTCGACGGACTCGTCCTGGCGCGCTCCGCGCTTCATCACTCCGTGAACTACCGCTCCGTTGTCATCGTGGGCACCGCGACCGAAGTGACTGAATCGAACGAGAAGGGCGCCGTGTTGCGCGCGCTGGTCGAGCACGTCATCCCCGGTCGATACGACGACACGCGCGCACCCAGCGCAAACGAAATCGACGCGACGATGGTCATGAGGTTTCCGTTGAACGAAATGTCCGCCAAGATACGCACCGGACCCCCGGTCGATGCCCCGGAGGACTACGGCAATCCAACCTGGGCGGGAGTCATCCCCATAGCGACACGGGCGGGCACGCCCGTCCCCGACCCGAAACTGAGCGACGACGTAGCGCTACCGGCGTACGTTCATTCCTACAACAAGCGGTTCGCACACGTCGGTTCGTAGTTACGTTGCACTCTCAGCGGCCACCGCCGCGGCCGCACCGGCGATGCCGTTCATGAGATGATCGTGGATCGAATGCGCCGTGTTCTTGCCGTCGCCCATGGCGAGAATCACGGTCGCCCCACCGCGCACGATGTCACCGCCGGCGAAAACACCGGCGATGCTCGTTGCGTTGTTCTCGTCAATCACGATGTTGCCCCACTTGTTGACCTCAAGCCCCGGCGTCGTCTGCGTCAGGAGCGGATTGGCCCGCGTGCCGATCGCTTCGATGAACACGCGACAAGGTATCTCGAATTCACTGCCCTCGATCGGCACGGGACGACGGCGTCCGGACGCGTCCGGTTCGCCCAATTCCATCCGAATGCAGCGTACCGCCCGTACCCAGCCCGACTCGTCACCCAGTATCTCCACCGGATTGGTCAACATCTGAAAGACCACGCCCTCCTCCTCGGCGTGCTTGACTTCCTCCGCGCGGGCGGGCATCTCCTCGCGTGATCGGCGGTACACGAGCGTCGCCGGATTCGCACCCAGCCGCCGCGCCGTACGCACGCCGTCCATCGCCGTATTGCCGCCACCGCACACCACGATCTCGCTCGCCCGAATCACCGGCGTGTCGCTCGCGGTCGCATCATGAGCACCCATCAGGTTCACGCGCGTCAAGAACTCGTTCGCCGAGTACACGCCCTTCAACTGCTCGCCCGGAATGTTCTGGAAAATCGGCAGCCCCGCTCCGTTCGCGATGAACACCGCGTCGAAGCCCTCCTCGTCCATCAACTCAGGGATGGTGTACGTCTGCCCGATCACCACGTCACAGATGATCTCGACGCCGCGCGTCCTCAGTGTTTCCACCTCAGCCTCGACCACCTCATTCGGCAGCCGGAACTCGGGAATCCCGTACACCAGCACACCGCCCGGTTTGTGCAGCGCCTCGAACACCGTAACCGCGTGACCGCGTTTCGACAGCTCTCCGGCACACGTCAACCCAGCCGGACCCGATCCCACGATGGCCACCTTCTTGCCCGTCGGTGGGGGCGGCTCGAAGAGATCCGGACGGTTCATACGCGCCCAATCCGCCACGTATCGTTCCATGTGCCCGATGCCAACCGACCACCCCTTCTTCGCCCGAACGCACAATTCCTCGCACTGCGTTTCCTGCGGACAGACACGCCCGGTGACGCCCGGCAGCATGTTGTCGGCCAACAGAATGTCGGCGGCCGTGTTGAGATCATCGTTCGCCAGCGCCTCAACGAATCCCGGAATGTTGATGCCCACCGGACAGCCCGCGATGCACTTGGCATCCTTGCACTGCAGGCAGCGTTCCGCCTCCGTGCAGGCGGCCGCCGGCGCGAATCCGCGGTTGACCTCCGCGAAGTTCGTCGCTCGGACACCTGCGTCGAGTTCCGGCATCTCCTGCCGTGGGATCTTCATCCGTTCCGATGGCTTCATCTAATCGGCCCCTTCCTATTCACCACGCGGTGCGTCGTTATTGCTTCGCCGCCGCCTCTTCCATCGCCCGCGCCCGGCAACGCGATTCCTCACCCGAGTCACAAGCCTGACTGTCGCGAGCCCTGTTCCACGCCAGACCCTCCTGCTTACGATATGAAGTCAAGCGATCAGCCAGTTCGCCAAAGTCGACCGCGTGCGCGTCAAACTCCGGACCATCCACGCACGCGAACTTCATCTCGCCGCCAACCGTAACGCGACATCCGCCGCACATGCCGGTACCGTCCACCATGATCGGGTTCAATGATGCGATCGTCTCAACGTCAAACGGCCGAGTGACCTCGGCGATGGCCCGCATCATCGGCACGGGTCCCGCCGTGAGAACCGCCCCGACCTTCTCGTTCGGGTCTTCGAGCAGTTCCTTCAGCTTGCCGGTCACGAAACCGTGATATCCGTAGCTCCCATCGTCCGTGCATGGGTATACAGCGTCGCAGTACTGTGCCAGTTCCTTCTCGAAAATCACATACTCTTTCGACCGGCCGCCGATCACCGCGGACACCTTGTTGCCCGCCGCCTTCAGCGCTTCGGCCTGCGGGTAGATCACGGCCGTGCCCACCCCGCCGCCGACGAGAACCGCGTGGCCGAAATCCTCGATGTCCGTCGGCTTGCCCAGCGGACCGACCACATTCGTAATGGCCTCCCCCTTCTCCAGGGCGCACAGCGCCTCCGTCGTCGCACCGACCACCTGCACGACGAGCGTAATCACGCCCCGCGCAGCGTCCGAACGCGCGATGGTCAAAGGAATGCGCTCGCCGGATTCCCCCACGCGAACGATCACAAAATGGCCGGCCTTGTGGTGCTTCGCCACGCGCGGCGCCTCGACCTCGAACCGACGAACCTTTGGAGCAAGCCACTCCGCGCTGCAGATCCGAAACATCAGACCCCCTCGAAAAAACACCTGTCACCGCCGGACACCCGGCGCGCACGCGCCGGGTTGCGATGCCACCGTTGCAATCCACGTACCAACGAATCCCCCGCGCGAATCCACCCCAAGCTCCGATCCGGCGGATTCCGCCCGTACCGAAGCGCCCCTCCGACCTACGACCGTCACAGGCTGTCGGAACAACGCTCCAAGAGTATTCCAACAGCCTACGGACGCGTACTTTGGGGTCCGGGACACCGGGTTTGGAGTGCCGACAGTTCCCATCCGTCGAACAAACTGCGGAGTATTTCGACAGCCCGGTCAGGGAGCGGACACCCCAAAACAACCCTCATACCACCGTTCATCGATCGTGCCTCCGATAATAACGCCCGTTCTTTACCGCGCGCGGGATTCGCCCCCGGCGCCCCCCACGCGCCGCGTACCGCCGGCACTACGCCAAATCCCCCACGCCACTGTTTGATTTGCCCCACCACGCAGCCCAAAACGCATTCCACGACACTCCCCGCGGCGCGTTCCGAGCCCCAAGCGCCAGCGCGGGGTCCGCGCGATTCGAATACCATCCGCCGCGCGAGCCGACCGGAGACCCATGCCGAACGCCACGCCCTGCGCCCAGCCATCCGCCGCAACAACCCGTTCGCCAGCGCGCCCTGCCAACTCCGTGCCCCCAACCGCAACCACCTCCAATCGACCCTCCGCCCCCTGGACAGACCCCAAGCCCCGGATCAAAGTAGCCTGACCCCATATCCCACGTCGGTTTCAGTCGGCGTCGCGGACATAGTACACACCCGCGTCGACCTCGTGGAAGTCTTGCTTCTCCAAGGCCTCGCGTCTCCGCGTCTCGTGCGCGTCAATCGTAAAGTAAATCTCGTGGGCGCCCAGTGCGTGAGCCTTCGCCGCCGCCGCATGAAGCGTTTCATTCCAGGCCTCCGGCCGAGCGAAGAACACCGTCACGGCTGCCCACGGGCCACGCTGTTCGAGTGCGAACGCGCCGCGCTCGCCCAGTCGCCAGAACGTATCGTGCACGATCCACCCGCCGTCAAATCGCTCCTGCAGCTCCGAGGTCGAAGGCTTGTCTGTGGCCGTGTCGTCTTTTTTGCTTAGATCGCTCACCAGCGCTAGGTCCTCGCGCCGGGTCGGAACAAGCCCTTCCGGCACCCCGATAGGATCATTGATCGGTCGCCCCATCAACTGTAGTCGATCGTACAGCTTCCAACCGCGCTGTTCGAGAAACGCAAGCGGCCTCGACCACGATTCACGAAACCGCTGAATGTAGATGTCCCGTCGGAATTCCGAATGGATCTCCGGCGTCGCGCGGAGCATCTCGTCGTACAACGCAATCGCGATCCCCTCGTCGATCGGGTACGTCCATGGAAGACCAAACGGAATGGCCCAGCCGAGTGACCCAGCGGGCGGGCCGTGCTGCGAAGCGATCCACTCAAAGGGCGGATGGGTGCCGATGTATCCGAGCATCGTCCCGCTCGAATTCACGGCGTATAGCCGGCACTTCGGATACTCCGCCACGTGCCGAAGCTGATGCTTGACGTTGCGCAGGCACGAACGCCACGCGCGCGGTAGCGCCGCGGTGGCCTGCAACCAGAGTTCGTATTGGGGCTCCGCGTCTTCGACGCCTCGGGATTCCCGAATGACGTAATCGGCCATTGTCTCGTTCGCCTCCTTTCTCGGCGGCCGCGTGCCGGCCGTGCGATGGAGCCACCTCGATCAGCCGGACGCGCCACCGATCCACTGACCGGTCACGCGGCATTTCCCTCAACCACACCCTTGGACGGAGGCACCTCCACACCCCGAGCTACGATCCGTACCATGGGTTCCCGTGCACGCTGTCGTCCGTGAACGCAAAGTAGATCCCATTACCGTCGGGATCGACCACGTGGAATATGTCCATCCACGACCGCCTCTTGATCTCACTGGGCTTCGCGCCCCGCGCCTCGGTTCGCAGGTGATGGGCGTCAAGATCCTTGACACGGAAGTAGACCTTTGCGGCGCCGACAGACTTGCGATCCGCGTCACTCGTTGGCGAATGCAGGCCGAAGCGCTTGCCCACATAGGACATTTCCGCGTAAATTGGCGGCACGTCGCGCGTCCACGTTGGTACGCTGCCGCCGCCCACGTGGTCGAAATAATGGTGAAACTTGAAACCCAGCGCCTCGGTATAAAACTCGACGGCTTTGCGCACGTCCTGAACATAGAAAACGATCTTCACCTCACCGGTGAATACGCCATGGGCGTTTTTTGCGGGAACTTCGGGCGATGAGCCCGCCGAGACGCCGGCCAGAGTTACCGCGCCCAAGACAACTGCTCTGAACCGTGATCGCATGCACATCGTGATCGTCATCGCCACCCCGACATTCCACAGTCATCCCCAATCAACTCGAATCCAGACCGTCGATCGCGGGTTTGTAGCCACGGACTTCTTCGGGATGGTCACCTCGCGCTCCGCGCCTCCGAAGCGGCATGCACTGCTTGCCAATCGGAGCAAAGTGCAGCAGACGCCGAACCGTGGCGGGCGCTTGGCGAAGTAACCTACAATAGCGATCCTCGCCAATTAGTTACAGCGTAGTCACCTGTAGTGTAATCGTCAATACGCACTTTGAGATGTTACATTCTGGAAGCGACTCCACCGGCGTCATTCGCGGTCGGTTGGCATTTCGGTGGGTTAGCTTTCGAACCGCACGCGGCGAACGAAGGCAGCCTGGAGGCCAGTGGACCCTTCGATCGCACCCCCTCCAGGGCTAGTCTCAATACGGCTCCTTAACCCCAACGTTGCATAAATCCGATCGGTTTGCGTCAGACCGGCCTAGAAGTCGATGGCCGCCAGGAACGGTTGCAAAAGCACGAGCCCGGCGAAGGAAGTGAGTTGCTGCCGTTCGAATCTGATTCTGGGAACTGCGTGGGCTTTCCGTTGAATGCTCTTTTT